>JADJSV010000017.1:0-300000 GCA_016711505.1 Bacteroidota bacterium
CTATACCGTCACTGGGATATTGAATCTTGCCAATGGAAAGATCCAATACAGGAAGCAATACACTTTATGTAACTAACACTTCTACTACACTGGTATTACCGGATATTCATCAGCAGATTACATTATAGGAAATTAAAAATCGTTCGAGTGGGAAGTTCAGGAACTTATGATTATCCACTTGGAACATCTTCAAAATATGAATTGCTCCACATTGACTTTGTCAAGTACTGCTGAATTTTCAAATGTATTGGGTTCATTTAATGCAGAAGTCCAAATGATGCTGCACGCGATCTTGATTCCTGTGAGTGCATCCGGGGGAGTGGAATGATGACAGAACTTCTTGGCTTCCATGGTTCTTGGTCGATGGCTTTTTCAAATTCTACACTGACTTCAGGAACATTCGCAATTACTGTTAAAGAGCAAGGGTGCACTTAGTAGTAAAATATTAGACGGAACAGTTCTTACATTAGCCAATGGGGCGGAGTTCAAGTGCTGACTGGCTTCCGGCAGGTTAACTCATGATGATGCTGCGATAATGCTCTGCGGGAGTAACTTAACTGCTCAACAAGTACGACCATTAACAGGAATTGGAATCTTTGCAATTGCAATCGGAGATTTTTTGCTGCTTTTGTTGGCCCCATCATTGAGAAATTGGAGCTTTGCCCGGAGCTATAGAGTACACCAATCGCTCCTTTCCCCAAATATAACGCGAGGGTAGATGCCAGGGTACGAATGAAAATGCTTAATAATGGAGCAACATTGAATGATATTGATAATTCAACGACAAATTTACAACCACCCTTCCCGACCGTCATCCAACTATCCGGCGACGAATCTGCCCTTATAGAATGGAAAATAGCATTTAAAAAAAAGCCACCACGAGCCTAGAGTACAACAATAAAGAAGATGGCCGCTACCGGAGTTGATATTGATGGTAGTTCAGGAATGAAGAAAATTTATTGATGCAACCATGCCTTTGAGTTATAATTTAGGTCCATTTACGACATTAACGGTTGCCAGTCTTCAAAGGTAACTATCGTGCAACAGGAAGCTTTGCGAATCTAAGCGGCATTGATACAGCAGCTAAGTAGCTTGATGTTTGAATTGAATTATGTAAATGTCAAGTATAACATGTATCGGACATTTGGCAACAGTTTCAAATGCCTCTTCGGCGGAAACGAGCAAACCGTCCATTGGTTTTGTAAATCCACGTTTAATACTGACGAATAAAAACATTGCTCTTCCTATCAGGTTGATCTCTTTCAATGCAAGTCTGAACAACAATAATGTTAGTCTGAATTGGAGCTGCAGCCTCAGAGGTAAACAACTTGATTATTTTACAATTGAGCGTTCAAAGATGGTCAAAATTTTACAAGCGCTTTTTAACCAAAACAATGGTACAGGTGATTCGACATTCGAACGCGACTAGCAAGCCAATGACCCCAGTCCGTTTCAGGGTTGTTCATACTACAGATTAAAACAAACGAATTATGACGGGCGTTTCACATACAAGTAAAGTTGAAGCGATCCAAGAACAAAAAGGAGGAATGGCCATGATGAAGCTGCCGGTTGAGATCACTGCAATTTCTCAATCCCATTCGGTGATGAGTTTAAATTAGTTTTATTAGAGCAAAAACCGAGGTTGAGATCAGTATGGTTAACACAAGAGGAGATCATATTTAGAGAAACTGTTATTGCAGAAGATGGCTATAATTCATACAAGTTTAACGACAACAAAGGTCCTACAAGTGGATATTATTTTGTTTCCGTCAACTACAAAGGGCAAAGGTTACAAAGAAGATCTGAAGTATTAAGAATCCTAAGCAAATCAACAATTATTTATATAGCCACTTGGATTGAATATCCGGGTGGCTTTTTATCTTCAGATTGCTAATATTTGATATCTGCGTTTTTCTGCCGAGTTCTGCGAGATCTGCGGGAGAAAAAATTATACTAAAATATTTCCCGCAGTTCTCGCAGAACTCCTGAGATCGCTCACGGAATTCTATATTGAATTCTGTAAGATTCAACGTCATTAATTACAACAGATGTTGCAACTCTAGAATGTATCTAAGAGCATAATTGCGATAAATGAAGAAAATTCGTTTATCGGATTATGATTTCTGTTAAAATTCAAAACAGAATGAGATCATCTAGACCAAATAGAATGAGACAACGACGTGAAATGAAATTAAAAACGTCGTTCAGGCGTGTTGCATGGTGTCATCTGCCTTAGTAGGAGTACTTGCTATTGGGCTGACATTGTTCTTTAATTTTTCATCGAATGAAGATGCGTATGCAGCGGTAACAAATGAATATCGGACAAAGCATCAGGAAACTGGAGTTCGACTGGTACATGGCAGAGATATAACGGAAGTTCATGGGTAAATGCAACATCAACACCAACTTCATCTGAGCAACAATCACCATTTTATCCGGTCACACGGTAACAATAACCTCAAGCGTAGCTGCTGATCAGATTGTTGTAAATAGCGGTTAGTACATTAGTCCAGAATTCCGGAATTACGTTGACAGTTAATAATGGTTCAGGTACAAGATCTGGCCGTTTCAGGAACATTTAAAAATGCAGGAACAGTAACCATAAGCGCAAGTGCAATAGTTGTTTTCAAAGTTCAGGGAAGTATCAGCACAATTTTACAACCTCGGGTGGAACAATTCCTACAGCAACTTGGAATTCAGGATCAACATGTGAGATCATAGGATTCGACATATAACAATTCTTTGAACGGTTATGGACAAGCGTTTTCGAACTTTTGTTTGGAATTGTCCTTTACAATTAAGCTGGGTAGATTTGAATTCAGCATTAACAAATGTTACAGGAGATTTTACTATAACATCAACGCCGGACTGACAGGTGGATTGCGATTATCTAAAAATCCGGCTTCAACCTTATCAGTTGGTGGAGATTTTACATTTACAGCAGGAAATTTTTTCTTTATCTGATGGAAGTAATATTACATCAGTAATGAATGTAGCAGGAGATTACACACACACATTGGGAAGTTTTTTAGTATAGTTGATGGAAGTGGTAGTACAGGCAATGTAAACGTTTCCGGAAATTATACTCATACAGCAGGAAACTTTGACAGTAGGAGGAAACTCAAGTACAAGTGCGGTAATTTCTTTTGCCAGATCAGGTTCGCAAACATTCACTACAACTCTTCCTGTTGTAACAGGTAATGTTGATTGGAAAATTAACAGTGGTTCTACACTTGTGATGGGATCAAGTATAATGTATGGAAGAAATTTTACACTTTCTGCAGGTGCGGTCTTTCAATGGGTTCTTTGTTGGGTATCTCAGCAACAGGATTACTTGGCAATATTCAAGTTTCAGGTACACGATCATATAGTACCGGTGCTGATTATGTTTATTCAGGAGGGGCTACACAGAATACAGGTGGAGGAATCCCTGGCAACGGTTAGAAATCTGACTGTAAATAATGGAGGCACATTGACCATGTCAACAGACTTCACTGTTACAGGAGTACTGAATCTGGCTAATGGAAAGATCAATACGGGAAGTAATACGTTGTATGTTACCAATACTTCTACGAGCAGTATTACCGGATATTCATCTGCTGATTATATCATAGGAAATTTGAATCGTTCTGTCGGAAGTTCTGGAACATATGATTATCCATTAGGGACAACTTCGAATTATGAGTTGTTGACACTTAAATTATCTGGAACAGCAGGTTTTTCTAACGTGCTTGGAAAGTTTACATCAGCAGACCCGAACGATGCATCGTATGATCTTGATTCGATAACAGCAAGTGGTGTGCACATGTCTGAGTTACTTGATTATGGTTCATGGACACTTACACCTAATTCAAATCTTACATCAGGAACTTTTACAGTAACATTAAATGAAGACGGGTATAGCAATACAATTCTTGATGGTACTGTGATCACTCTGGCAAATAGAGCAAATTTGACTTCTCAGTGGCTACCGGCAGGAACTCATGATGATGCAAATCAGTCAGTAGTTTCTGGAGTTGCAACAGCTGAACGTTCAACACTAACTAGATTCGGAATCTTTGCTATTGCAATCGGCGATTTCCCAATGTTTGCAAATCCGACACTGAGGAGTGGTACAGCAGGTGCTGTGAATGCTATCTATGTTTTTCCAATTGTAGTTCGCGGTGTTGATGCCTGGGTCGAGATCATGAATTTGTCGAATGGAGCAACCTTAGATAATATTGATAATTCAGCTGTAGGTTACAATTCGTCCTTTCAACCTTTCATAAACTACCCTGCAGGCAGAACGGCTTATATAGAGTGGAAAATAACATTCAAAAAGGCCGGAACAAGTACTGACACACAATAAAGAGAGTTACAGCAACCGGAGTTGATGTTGATGGTAATAGCAACGTTAGAGAGTTTATTGAAGCAACAATGCCTTTGAGCTACAATCTTGATCCATTTACTAACTTGACGGTCACAAATTTAGGTGGTAGTTATCGTGCTTTGGGATATACAAATGACATCTCCAACATTGACTCTTCGAGAAGACAAGCTATGTATGAATTGAATTACGTCAATGTAAATACACTGATGTATCGAACGGGAGCAATTAATGTATCGGGCTCATCGCAAACCAGACAGACATCCTTGTTCTTTAAGGCCTTTTATCTGACAAATAAAAACATAGCCCTTCCAATTAAATTGATTTCTTTCGATGCTAAATTGAGGAACAACAATGTAAGTTTGACATGGGCAACTGCTGCAGAGATCAATAATGATTTTTTACGATAGAACGTTCTACAGATGGACAGACCTTTGAGCCAATTCTCACTAAGCGAGGAGCAGGGAATTCGACTGTTACTCTTGAGTATGAAGCCAATGATCCAAATCCATTGGATGGATATTCGTATTATAGATTAAAGCAAACTGATTACGACGGACATTTTTCTTATAGCGATGTAGAAACAGTAAAGAATAAAGGCGGGCAAAATGATATAGACGAAGCAGAAGTAGAAATAACAGCTATCTCGCCTAATCCATTCTCCGACGAATTCAAGATCGATTTCATTTTAAAACAAAAATGTCAGGTAGAAGTCAGTATGATCAGCTCAAAAGGTGAAATGATCTTTAATGAAGCTGTTATGGCTGAAGACGGATATAATTCGTTTTCGTATACCGATAACAAAGGTCTCACCAGCGGATATTATTTTGTGATCATCACTTACAAAGATCAGAAGGTGACGAAGAAGATCATGAAGATGTGAGCAGCTAAAAAATTTAAACACTAAGACCACAAGTTCACAAAAGACCACGGAATTCTCTGTACTTCTATTCCGTGGTCTTTTGTGAACATGTGGTCTTAGTGTTTTTCTTTTTGTGTTTCATTTTATCTTAAGCTCTCGATTAGCCTTCAGCATTTCTGCCATCGTTTGATCATTTAACATTCCATTGATCACAATTCCAATTCTCCGCGATTTCGTTTCCGGTGTCTTTGCACTACCGACCCATTTCGAATAATAATTCTGATACGACTTCGGAAGTTTTTTGAATTTTCCATATGCAATCGGTTCATCTTTCAAACAAAGCACTAATTCCTTGTCGAGCTGATACTCCTTTAAGTCTTCTTCAAGTTTTAAAACAACTTTATCGCCTTCTTCTTTTCCAATCTTTTTTCTAATCGCTGCTTTAATAGGAATAATAAACGTACCTCCGCCCATTGGAATCATCGCGATCTGTGAGATGGCCAATTCATCGATAAAGCCTTTCACTTTGTAGGATCGTTTGTAATCAGCTTTAATTTTATTCGCTTGAGCTGCGCTGATATCGACATATGACCAGCCTGTCTTCTCGCCATTTCTACTATATCTTTTTATGATTGCTTTTATAGTAACCATATCTATTTTTGATTTTCAAAATATGAATCTATTCTTGCCGCAACATTTTTTCTGATATTCATATAGAACAGATTGTAATCGCTAATGTGATAGTTTTTTCCAATATGAACAAATTTACCTTTTTGGGATTGTGAACCCATAGAATTCCTTCATTTACTTTTGCATCAGTTGCATTGGCGATAAATTTAAAATTTCTGTCAACGCCACCGAAATTGTCCATTTTACTTACGACACTCGTATCTCTTTTCCATGACAATGGATTAGTGCAATATTTATTTACACCAATCAATTTATTGTCTGTCTTAGATCCCCACTTGTAGGAATTCCATGAGATCAGACAACCGGTCTGTGTTGATGAATCGCAAGCTTGTATTTTGGTGTAAATAGAATCAGTTGTAAAACCGATGGCGTATGCGCAAATGAATTTGTCTAACAGTATAGGATCATTTTCAATCCGGTCTCGTAATAATTTGAAGGCGTGTCTGCTCCCTGACTATGCGAAGCAATAATAAACGGTCGGTCCTGATTGTAATTCCTGATGTAATAATCGAAAGCTGCAAGAACATCGCTGTACGCAAGTGCCAGAGCTTGTTCGCCGCTATCTGTTTTCTTTTCTATGAATGAGTATAATGTTGCCTGACGGTAACGGGGCGCATAAACTTTACAGGATCCATTGAATGCACTTGCCTGCATTCGAATCGGGTATTCATCAGTACGTTTGTTCAGTTTTTCATTAGCCAAATCAGCATTCCAGCTTCTCGCGCTAAAATTAACTGTAGGATGAATATAAAATACATCTACTCTGGCAGTGGATTGACCATCCATTTCTGCTGAATTTATTGGAACGGCATCTGCGCTATCGATTTTAGTTGGCAGTGCTGCCCAATTTGAAGTATCTGAATAATCAGGTTTCGCAGGTTCTTTGTAATAGGAAAAGGAATGTCCTGGTCTGAAACAACCAGTGGATGCAATTGAAATGATAATTAGTAAACTAATTCTTAAAGATTTAATATACATATTTTTGAAGAAATTCAGAGCGACTGAATTAGATTCAAAAGTAAGTTAATTATAAAGAAAATAAAACATTAAGCAATCTATAATTCATCACAATCCCGATGGCTATCGGGACACAAGGAGAAGCATGCGATTTAATCTGCGCCAAATTCTGCGAGTTCTGCGAGATCTGCGGGAAATATTTTAAGCGAAATTTTTTCTCCCGCAAATCTCGCAGAACTCGCAGATTTGGCGCAGATCCTAAAAACACAAATGCCCGGCAGATCCTAACACCTACCGGGCAATGAAGAATTATTTTCTAATGATTAATATTATTTCGTGATGATCACACTTTTTCTCATCATCTTATCGCCATTCATGATGCGGATCCAATATAATCCGGATTTCATTGATGAGCTGTTCACCACATAATTGATCTCAGCCGAAGAAGAATTTATTTTTTCTGTCGCTACCAATTTAGAAACCTGATCGAAGATGCTGATCGTAATTGGTTTTTGCGTATCCAGACTATTCATACTGATTACGAAATTGTCGCCTGCCGGATTTGGATAGATCGATACGCTATGTGAATTGTCGTTCAGTGAATTTACACTGTTGATGAGGTAGTCGATATGCACTTGTTCCGCAACCATTCACACTCACTGCAGATACAAAATAGTCGCCTGTTGCTTGCGGAACGAAGAAGCTTCCCGTAGCAGACAAGATCGGGCTACCGTTGAAGTACCACGCATAAGCAGTATAACCGGGAGAAGCGAAAAGTGTATCATTGACAGCACTCACAGTGAAATTTGTCGGTGATTGAAGTACATTGATATAATTCGGCATGAACATCGTATCAACGCCATAGTTGTTTGTAACAATGAGCATTACATCAAATGTTCCTGCAGTGTTATAGCAAATACCTGTTGGGTTCTGAGCGATGCTTGTCGCAGGATTTCCACCCGGGAATGACCACTGATAAGAGATGGCATTTACAGAAAGATTTGTGAAATCGATGCATGTTCTGGAACATACAGGATCTGTGCCGTACATGAAGTCAGCAACAGGAGGAACAACGTTTGACAATTTTACAATCCAGAAGTCGCAATACTTTTTAGTGATATCATAAGTATCTTGTGATTTGTAACCTGCAATCTGGCCATTCGTATGATTGGCAGCAACGATACTTCCGTCATTTAACAAATATGCAAATCCGCTGTCATCTCTTCCTGAAGTGAAGATCGTTTTATCCCATAGTACATTGCCTGTAGGATCAAGTTTTACAACCCAGTTGTTTTCCTGACCCAGATTATTTTCTGTTTTGTCGCCACTTACCTGTGAGTAAGAAGTTGCAGCAATGAAGAATCCGTTGTCAGATGTCTGAGTGATATTACCGAATTTGTTTTCATTGTAACTTCCACCAAGCGATTTGTCCCACTGAATATTTCCGAGGTTATCTGTTTTGATTACCCAGATATCAGAAGTATTTACCGGACCGTTATTCGCTTCTGTTTTTTCTCCACCAACAGAAGAGTATGAATTTCCGGCCATCAGGAATCCTTCATCACGGCTTTCTATAATCGAGTAAAGGATATCATTTGCAGCACCACCATATCGCTTATCCCACACCTGATTTCCCTGTGCATCCATTTTCATGATCCAGTAGTCGCAATAGTTGACCAATCCACGGTTACCGAAAGAAATGTCGCCACTTTGATCAGACCATGTATGACCGGCCAAAATGAAAGCATTATCTTTAGTACGTGTCATTGCAGTTAACTGATCGTTTCTATTACCACCGAATGTTTTATCCCAGATCCTATTTCCGGAAGCATCAATTTTTACAACCCAGTAATCAGGGCCACCAAAAGATGCTTGCGTTTTATCTCCTGTCATAGACGATAGAGAATGTCCGCCAAGCAGGTAACCATCATCACCAGAGATGACGATAGCATTTAGTTTGTCTTCATAGATTCCACCAAACGTTTATCCCATTGTTTCACACCTTGAGCGTTGATCTTTACGATCCAGTAATCAGCATAGTCGTGACCCGACTGATCCCAATTCGCTTCTGATTTATCGCCGCTAATTCCGCTGCGAGAAAATCCACCGAGAAGAAATCCGCCATCACCGGTTTGAAGAACGCAAGTAAGTTCATCTTCTAAAGAACCGCCAAAGCGTGCGTCCCATAATTTGACACCGGCAGAATCGGTTCTCACTACATAATAATCCCAGCTACCATTACTTCCCTGAGTCTTGTCTCCATCATTAATAGATAAAGAAGATCCGGCGAGTAAATAGCCTTTATCATATGTAGGCAGGAATACTTTCAGCTTTTCATCTTTGGTACCACCATAACGGTAATCCCATTCGCGCTGAAAATTGTTTTGAGCATAAATAGTAGTTGTCATGAAGAACATGGCTACCTGAATACTCTTAGTAAGTAGTGTTTTTGTGTATCGTGTAAGCATGAGGTCAAAGTAGTTTCGACGTCACGGGATATCAATTTAAAGTGGTAAATGGTAAGTAGTGATTGGTAAGTGGTAAGTAGCAAATGGTCGAGTTAATCATAGAGGTGTAAGAAACAAAGTGTTTTTTGTTCATTTGTTTTATGATAAAAAAATTGATGTTTTCACAGTGAATGTGAGAATAGAAAATTGACAGTACAGATAAAGCGATCCACTACATGTGAAAATCCATTCACCAATGAAAATTGCAAAAAGCTAATAGTGCATTTATAGAATTGAATTCTGTTTAATAAAATGAAAGTATTTTTAATTGCTAATGTGGATAGGGTTCATTGTTTAAGGTTTAAAGTTAAATGTTGACTCTGTGGGCATAAAAAATGAAAGTTTAATGTCCTGCCTAGGTGCGTTAAGCGTTATCGAACATTAAACAAACCACGTCCAAGGAACTTATCTCGCTCAACTTCACCCAAATACGATCTTGAGGCGAATGAGTTGACTTATAACACAACTTAAATCCTCCCAACAGTGGCATTTTTGTTAGGATGTCACTTTCGAAATACCCTGAAAAAGCCTTTTTAGAGGCAATAGGCAAGAATATTAAGGCCTATCGGGTAAAAAAGGGCCTTACTTTGGAGCAATTGGGAGAAGACATTGGGACAGACAAGTCGAATATGTTAAGGATAGAACAAGGCAAAAACATCACTTTATTGACATTATTGAAGCTTTCCGGATTTTTAGAAGTGGAACCGCATATACTTATTAAGACGACCTTTTCAATGACCATGGAAGACATCGAAAAGTATGTGACCCGCAAAAAAGACAAGAAGCCCGGAAAAAGTGGCGAGAAGTAGTGCATTATATATGACTGCTAATGAAAGTCTTTCGACCATTTTCCTTTAAGCCATTGATTTTACTAGAATTCAAGCAACATTAAACCGTTTGTAAGGGTATAATAATCTCTTTTTTTACTATTATTGCACTCCGAAAAAATGGTCCTGTGGCCGAGTGGTTAGGCAGAAGTCTGCAAAACTTTGTACAGCGGTTCAAATCCGCTCGGGACCTCCAATTTCTATTCATTAGAAGACATTAAGCCTCATTTCGCAAGAATGAGGCTTTTTGCTTTTCATTAGGAGACGTTAGGAGCCGTTAGGATGAGGAAGTGATTCGTTTACGATTCGCTAAGAGGGTTTTGGGTGATTCGCTAATGAGTGCCGTCTGCGGAAAAATGAACCATAATGTATCAATGAATTTGCAATCCGGTTCTTGAAAATCACTTATAAAATTTAAAAATGCACTAAAGCCTGAAATATTTTGCCATATTATACTCAATAGAAAATTTAATAGATTTGTTAGAACATGGAATGCTTGACAAACACAGAAACCATCAATGAGATCAATGAACGAAAAGCTACTTATTATAAAAACATCAGTCAGATTATTTTTAATCTGTAATGTATTCTATCTCTGTTCATGTAGTAATTCTGCAGAAGACAATAAATTTTCTATGCAAAATGTTGATTCTTCGAGCGCACATTTAACAGAAAATAAGTACAAAGATTCACCTGAGATGTTTGGACATTTCAAATATTATATGACTGAAGAAGATTATAATTTAATAAATAGCTTTTACTATAAAAACACTTATTCAATAGGATCAGGGGTGTATACATTTAAACCATTGTTTTATAACGATTCATTGATTATGATAACATTGTTTTTAAATGCCGAGAGCCCTTTTCAGTCAATTGATGAAACCCTTGGTCTGATAAATAAAAAATATGGCCAGCCAGAATATGATGATTATATTAAAAGCCAAGTAATGATTGATTGGAGAACTTCAGAAAGCACTAAAATTAAAGCCATAAAGAATTACAAGACAAAAAGCCATCAAGGATTTGAAACGGATTCGAGATTCGAATTCAAATACTACGATTTCAATATTTTCGAACGCATGATAAATAGCGAATACGAAACCAATATTCGAGCGAAGGAAAAAGAGGATTCATTGAAACTATTAAAGTTGTAACGTTTGACTCTAAATCAAATATTCTCAATAAATTTTTGTACCTGATTAGAATCGCAATTAGGCGGGGATTTCAGTTGATAGGAATTGCCTTTGGAATGCAATTGTGTTTTCGATTTTCTGCTTAAGTTTTTCTTGTTGATCATCTGGGCATGGATATTTTGCAAATGTTGATTTAATATTACTCTCTTCTACATTCATTCCAACGTTAAATGGATGAATCCAATTCACTGCATAGCCTTCCTTCGAGCCCGTCTTAAAGGGGACGTTACACTTTACAATTCCACTCTGTCGAAAGTCTAAATCGTCAAAGACCGTAAACATAAGATCACTACTTCCACCTTTACATAATTCGAATGATGAATCGTTTTCGGCAAAGCACTCAGGTGAAATATAGCATCCTGCCCATTCAAGACTGTTGCCTAATTCATAAGCTTTAATAATCGCTTTGCCAATAATTGAAGCATCAATTGCTTTTTGGTTTACCGCCTTTCGATTGTCAAAGATTGTAACGGAATCCATAACTATTGCTCCGCGTAAGGCAATATTATATTGTGTTTTGAAGCATTTCCAAATTATATTTCTTACTGCTTTTACTATTGAATAAAATGAAGGGTAGCTAGTGTCATCTGACCACAAAATAATTGTATCAGAAATAATCAAATAATTTATTTCCTGGTGTTGATTTAGCTTAAACTCGCTTTTCCCTTTTTCAGGATAGGTCAATGTATAAGTATGTTGTGACGAAACTATTTCTGTCAAATTTTGAAACACCATATTATATTCTTCAGATTCGGAATTTTCAATGATTGATTTAAAGCCCAGTATATCTATTAAAGCCACAAATGATTTTGGATAGAATTTAATTCCGATTTCTGCCATGTTGTTAAAGATTATTTTTACTCAATATCTGTAAACTTCGAGATTCCGCCAAATATAATTCTGATTTCTATCGACTAATTTTCTTTCGTCTATGCTTTTTTATACCTTGTGAACATGGAGCCACAAGCATATACAATTATTGGTACAATTTCGGGTTTAATTGTCGGAGGATTGGTAACAAATCAATTGAACAAAGCTCATTTTAAGAGAACTCAAAAAAGCAGATATTTCCAAACTAGAAATTCAAAGGCAGGCAGAAGTACTTCATAAAATGATTATTGCGCTTTCAAATATAGAAGCGTCTTCAAGAAAACTTATTTTTACAGCAAAACAAACGGTAGCTACTGGCTTTTCTTATTTCAGTCATAAAATCTATTGGGAGAATGTCGCTAAAGGTGAATATGGAATGTTTACTTACAAATCGAGCTCAACTCCAGAAGAAATCAAAAAGCAAGATGAGTTAAACAGAATTTCATACAATTCGAATATTAAGGACTATCAATTTCAACTAGCAGATTTGATTCAGTATTTAACAGAATTCAATTCATATTTAGATGGTGATGATATGATTTATAGTTATGTCGATCAGCTCGAATCATTCAATTATAATACGTATAATAATTTAGAAGTTAGAGATTCGGGATCGATTAAAACTTTTTTCGAGAATTCAAATTACGATGAGCCATACGATTATACAGAAAGAGAATTGGTAAAAAGATATTAGATGAAATTATACTCAAAGTTAGGAACGAAGTAGATGATAGAAGTAAAGTACTTTTACCTTTTGGGGATTGGAAAAAATATTGCGACAAGTACCTAAAATAAATTTGTAGTGATAAAATCAAATAAAGGATTTCTATTATTTAATAGACTGCTTATCTTTTAATAGTGCATTAAATTAAAATGAAATATAAACTTACAATTTACCTACTAATTCTCGTTGCCTGCGGGTCAAATAGCAAATCATCAAATGTGCAAAGCAAAAATGTTCCTGATGTTGACGATTCAATTAAAAATAAATCAGCTTCGATTTCGAACGATACTCTTTCCGGTCCATTTATTCGACCATGTTATTACAGTCGTGTGCAAGATAAGAATGTAAATAGTTGGCCAGGAAAACCAGATACTACCGGAATGTTTTCAGCGAAAATCACATGTGGTGGAAAAAGCAACAAAACATTTATTATTTACATCAATGCCGGCGTCGTTGTTCAGTCCGGAAAACTTCTAGACAAGAGCTATGAATGCGGAACTGAGTATAAATCAAATTTCATCGACATGAATTTCGATGGATTCCTTGACTTTAAAGTAAACTACGAGATGGGCGCCACAGGTAATAGTTGGGATGAATACTGGTTATTTAATCCGGCAGATCAAAAATTCCAATATAACATTCAACTATCGGAATTGATTTCTGCCATACCATATCCGAGAGAAAAGCGAGTTGAGTCTTACAGTAGGAGCGGAATGGATTACCAAACTTTGGAAGACTATGAATGGAACAGAGGCGCATTGACAATGGTAAAACGAGAAATTGTAAATGCTGATTCTAAATTTGTTCATCAAATTTATGAAAAGAAGAATGGGAAATTAGTACTTACGAAAGCGGATAATGAAAGATTGAATATTCGGAACTGATCTTTTTTTAAAAAAGTTTGGGCGTGATTTTGTTTTGATATATTTGAAATCAAATAAAGTTTCCATTTATTTTATAGCGAACATGGCCAAAATAAAATTGAATTCCCGGAAAGTAATCTTTAAAAAATAAATTAACATCGTTAGCCATGTGCGGACAAAGAACAGACAATATCATATACCAAGATACTTTTTATCATTTGGCTACCTTGCCATTGGATTCGTATTTAAAAGCACTTAAAGATCCTTTAGAGTTTCAAAGCCCTGATACTGGATTGCAACGTGGTTATGAAGGAACTTGGGAGATAAGAGACAATTTACTTTTACTGGTGAAACTGGATGGCTATTTTTATAATTATCGAAAGGTTGATATTCATTGTTTATTTCCGGGAGAAGATACCGTCTTTGCAAATTGGTTTACCGGTAAATTGCGGATTCCGTTTGGCTTTCCAATCTATCAAGGGGGTGATTATTTTCAATCAATATTTGATTTTGAGCTTACTATAAAAATTGAAAAAGGACACCTCGTTGGCACAAGAATGCAAAACACAATGAAAAAGGGTCGTAAAAAAATGTTAAAAGAAGCTGAATTGCAAAGGACCTATCCATTTTGAGAAACAGAAACAGAATCAATACGATTCGCTAAGGGGGGGGGTGCTAAAAAAGTTCGTCAGCAGGAAAGTTATTTATCAAAATGAATCTTTAATCTATATTCCAAATAGCATTTGAGTAACCATCTAAAGCTTCATCGCTGAATTTTTGATCAATGGTGCCGCCATATTCATCGGAAATACCTATTTTAAAATCTTCGTAATCTTCCTTGTTTCATTTCGCTTTACAATGTTAATATGGGACTATATTGAGTTTAAATTCACTCTTTGATTTTTCAGCCTTGTAAAATTCTAAATTAGGATAATGAAGTTTTTCAACCAAAGCTTGAATAGTTTCTGATTCTTCAAATGGGGTGTTAACTCCAAAGATTATTTTTTTAACATACCTTGTATTAAATTCATGCAAACCCGCATTGTTAAGCACGACTCTAAATTCCTGTTCATCTTCCCAGATTTTCGCCTTCGTTAAAACCTGACCCATTAAAGACGAGGTAAAATCTACATCATGCTCAATGAAATTTTGATAATGATTATGTTCAGGATAATTTACCTTCCAATAGTAAGCATTGCTAAATAAATGTTCATTTGCATCTAATTCAACACAAATCCCTCTATGTTTATCCGCATAATGTGACCACATTTTTATTGAGTCTGGAACTGTGGTCAAACATAGAATACCAAATTCTTCATCAGCTCTTTTTTGAACTTCACTACAAAGCCTTTCTTCAAAAATAGCTGGGTTAACCTTCCAGTTCTTTAAGAACTCATTTCTTTCCAAATTAAATACTAGATGCTTCCATCTTCCTGCTATGAAATCATAATATTCACCCATTCTTTTTTCAGTTGTTCCAACTCCAAATATCATAGGCGCTTTGCAATCGAAAGGGTCATTGAAATTTTTGGGTGAACTAAAATAAAAAGTACGGTTTATTAAATTCTCGAAAAGGAACCTATCAATTCTTGTATAATAGAATAGCGGATTATTTACGCTTTCCGTTGCTTCTTCATTAACCATGTTTTAACTCCTTCTTTTATTTCTTTTTCTGACATCAATTCTGAGACCCATACCCAAGTTTCATAACCTTCAGCAAGTCCATTTGGAACGATATTTTTATATTCAACATAAATTGCACTCGGTTTCTGCTTATTTAAAAACATTTCATAAGTACCGATATCTTTTAATCCTCCTGACACGTATTGATAAGTACCACTTCCTCTTAGAGGATTAAAAGGATCTAATTGCATAAATCCCTCAACCTCTCCTAATTGGTAAAATGCTTTAATGGAATAACTTCTTTCTCCTAAATATCTAACTTGCAATTCAGAATCAATAGACTCATAAGCTTCTAAAGGCTTGTATTTAGTATTGATTATTGCAGTATGATCAACTTCGAAAATCTCTTTTCTTTTATAAACTCCTTGAGCTTTGCCATAGACAAATTTTTCTGTGTAAAACTCTTTCACTTCAAGGATCAATAATAGAACGACTGCTCCTAATATTCCTGCGATAATATCTAAGGAATATCCTCTCCAAATGAGAAAGTACCTAAGAATGAGAACAGCAAGGAAAGTTGCTATTGCGCCAATTGATAGCCAGAAAATATTTCTCCTTCTTGAAGTTCCAAATTTCATTGTATTTTAATTAGATTCTGCGCAAGAGAAAATCGTTTTTCCGCAAAATAATAATTAAATGATTTTTTATATTCAGAATAATAACGTTCAATCTTAAGCACTTTATCATATCTGAGAATCTACAGTTTAATTTATATTTGGCTGAACTAATAAAATATTTTTAAATTTACTAAAAATAAAATCATGATGAAAACAATAACACTTGATTATAATCTCCTACATGGCTTAGGCCTTGTACTTGTATTTCGAGCAATAAAATTTCAAGGTGAACCTGATAAAGAGGGCCTAATTTCTGGAATAATGCCTAAAAACGCTGGACAACAGTTAGCAATAGCAAATTTATTGATGGAACGAGTAAATTACCATCGAGATAACTCTATATGGGAAATTAGTTTTTATAAATCTGAAATCGGCATTTTAATAGGATCCTTAACGCAAATGTACCAAGAATTACACAATAAAATTGATAAAGGCCAAGATGATCGTCAGTTTATGTCTGACATCGCATTCATAATTAAACTTTTGCAAGAATAATATTCTCTCCAAAATCCAATAGTTGCAGGAAACTACTGTTAAGGTTGTTGAAGTATCTTCTGTACTGGCTCTTCATATATTCTTTGACCAGAATCTATAAACATTAAGAAAAAAAGATGTTGCCTAAATATTGCACAACACTAAAGTTTAATAACAGGGATATTCCTATGGAAAATTTGTAGCCGGAGTTTATTTGGTAACGATTGTTACGGAGAAAGAAAAAGTGTCGGGGAAGATTGTGAAGGAGTAAGTGGTTTTTCATTTCTCCTTACCAACAAACCCCGCTCGATAACATTATCCAACTTTCCAACCATCCCATTGCACCCGTCACCCCGTCCATGTATTCTCGCAGGAAAAAAGACATGGACGCATTCGAACAAATCATTGGCCAACTTCTGATAGAAGAAAAGTATTGGGTTAGACATTCCGTAAAGATCGATCTCACGCCTGATGAAAAAAGAAGTATTAACAAACCTTCCACGCCAAGACCGGAGATTGATATAGTGGCATATAACACAACAACCGATACAATACCTGCTTGAGGTAAAGTCTTACCTCGATAGTCCTGGTGTTGTTTATGAGCATGTAGCTATTGAACAGGACGAACAGTCCGGCCGGTACAAGCTACTTACCGCAAAGAACTACCGGGAAACACTGGCGAAACGGCTTCATGAGGATTGGTGCAAATCCGGCCACATCCTTCAAAGTACAAGGATCTCGTTCGGGCTTATTGCCGGAAAGGTTTACCGTAATAGAGAGCTAGAACTCCGGAAATATTTCGAAAAGCAAAGTTGGTTATTCTGGGGCCCGGCGGAGATCAAGAGCCGGATTCTTCGGCTGTCTGAAAAGGGTTATGAGAATAATGCGGTGACGATTGCAGCCAAGATCCTAATCAGGAGCTAAGCAAGACGGAACTTCAGTTTATTTGAACCAAGGTTGGTTTAGTGGTGCGAAATAAACGTTTCGGAAAAAGGCTGGTTAGGGAATGTCTGGGAATGGCTCAGGAAGGATTGGGCGGTGCAAGGAAACCTGTAGTTTGTTTTGAACTGGTGCTAATATTCTAAACCTCAAGTTTCTTTTGAAATTGGTAATTCAAGCCAAATTTAAGTAAATTTGAAATTATGATACTAACTATAACTATTCGCGATCTAATCGTAGCTATGGGTGGAACTGCTGTTGTAATTATCTCAGCGTTTGCATTTGGTGGTAAAATATTGTTAGGAAAAATAACAGCAAAGTTCCAGCATGAATACAATGAAAAAATTGTAGGATTGACTAATGAATTATCTAAGAGTAACAATCTTTTAAATAATGCACATTCAATTTTCCTAAACAATGTAAAAGCAATCAACGAAAGGAAGATTTTAATCTTAGAACAAATATGGAAAAATACCTTTATTGTTAAAAGAGCAATACCTCCTAATGTACAATTAACATTGTGGATACTTCAAGATTCTGAGTGGTCTATTGAAACACTAAAGAATATGCAGCCATTTGGAAAACCAACAAAGTATGATAGCATTAAAATGGAAGCTAAAAACAATTTGCTAAAAGTGAGTGATGAAGCTTTTCAATTTATTGATGGAGCCCGTTGTTTCATCTCCCAAGAATTATATCAAATGTATTGGGCTTATAATTTGGTAATCCACCGAACAGTAGACGGATTTATTCGAGGAGTCACTTATAACAATCTAGAGCTGTGGAAGAAAGACGAATATACTATTCAAGGCTTAAAAACTGTTTTGACAGATACGGAGCTTCAGCAAATAGATAAAAAAACCATGGGCTCCTTTAGTTTTACTGTTGATCTACTGCAACTTAAAATTCTTGATCGAATAAAACAAGAGTTAATAGGGAAGAACGAAAGTGCAAATAATTTAAAAAATCTTTTAGAAGTTGAGGAATTGAAAAATAAAATTGAAGCAGGAAATGAGAGTGCAACTATTTAATTTAGATCCCGGCTTTTTTGTCAACTCTTTGTTAATCTTGAATATATTTATCTGTTTTCACACCATAGTACTCTCTAGTTCAATTCCAATTATTTTAATCAAATTATAATTCTTTAAATGAGTGAAATAATTTTAAAATATGGTCACTGTATTATTCCGAAAAACACATTTTTATTCCGAGGCCATCTCAGTGAGAAATTTGAAGATGTAATGTTTTTCGCAACAAAGATATGGATGGCGAAAAATGTCGGAAAAGGTATTCAGGTTTGGAAAACAAAAAGCGATATTGAAGTTGGTTTTTTTGTTAACTATTTGAACTCCAGAAGTCATGCCGTTTCTTCAATACCAAAAATATATTCAACCTTTTTTCCTGAAGAAAAACAATTTGAATTAAGTGATTTAGATATAAAACTAAATCCGAAAAGGATGGTCAAATTAGTTTCAAGATTGAAATCAGAAAATATACTAGGATGGCTTACCTCTTATGAAAATAGAGAAGAACTTGAAATTTGCTTTATAAATAAAAAGAAAACAGAGTCATCGCTAATTTTTGTAGAATCTTCCAATAAAAATAATGCGTTGTATTTTAAGGACAGCCTCAGTAAAATAAAAATATTTCCGGCAAATAGTTTTTTCGAAATAAGTAAAAGTAAAATCACAGAAAAATCATTTAATTCAGAATACTCAAAAAACATCTATAGAAAATATAAGAAATCAATAAGTACTCAAATTCAAGAGGACGTATTAAACGGAGATGATAAAATCAAAGCAATCCATTTTTATTATAACTTAAGGCAGAAACTAAAAATTTAAACATGTCCATCACTCTTTTCACTAACCATACACATCCATGCACATAGCAGCGCCTAAGCCATTATTGATTCTTGATTATAAATTGTTTTTCGGAGAAGAGCCACCGGAAAATAGAATCTCCTTAATCAGTCATATTTCTAAGGAAAGCATTCTCTATGAAATATCAGGATTAAACTATCGTCTTAAGCCCAAAACGGAAATTCAAATTGATGAGACATTTGAAACACAAGTAAAAGAGCTCAAGTATTTCACTATGACGAAAGAACAATTTGTTAAGTATTCTAATGTTGCAGAAAGATACACAAAAAGTAAGGAGGAATATCCAATCATCTTTAATAGGCAAGCTTGCCTATTTGCAATGGAAGAAATAGTCAACTCCTCAGAGATAAAAAACATTGACAACTTCAAAATGGCAAAGCCTGAAGTTTGGGATAGTATTCTAAGATATTTTTTAGCAGTAAATTATACAATCACACAAATAAGAGAAGAAGACAAAGATACAAGAGTTGATTTCGAATCATTAAACCCAAAACTCCCCCCACTAAATGAAATGTCGATCGAAACTGATCCGGTATTCACTCCTTTTCGAGGATTTCATCTAATTGACTTTTTTCTTAAACACGAAGTATTTGGCATTGAAATTTCCAAGTATTTTAAAGTTGTGTATAATATTGAGCCGCAGCAATTCATATTTGAATTATTCAGCATGTACTTGTCAAATAGTAGCGAAAAACCAGAACACAATTTTTTTTATCTAATAAAAGAAGGCCACCAAAACCTATATGATAAACTGAGCCAAGCAACACCTAACAAAGAAACTTACAAATTAATCACTATCCGCAAATCTCCATTTATCAATGTCGGTCCTTGCAAGTATATCTTATCTGACAATTCATTCCTTTTAGAGAAAACGTACTCGCAATTTCTAAATGATTTTTGGTTTGATTGGATAAAAAATGTAAAAGATGAGCAGGGTAAATCAAAATTCAAAATTACCTTGTATCGAAGTGCGTTTGGTTATTTCTTTGAAAATTACATGGGTGAAATACTGAAGGTTTGCTTTGAGAATTACAAGCATTCAATTCTACTTATGTTTAATCAACTGAAATTGCCCACGAAGAACGGAAATATCGAAATCGCAGATGTGTATTTTAGAAGTAATTCTAAGATTATACTTGGTCAGGTAAAATCAAGTAGTATTTATGACGATGATAAATTCGGAGGGACTATTGACACTTTATATAAAAATGACAGGAATTCATTTTTTGAAAAATTCGGCGTAAATCAATTAGTAAAATCGATTGAAATTCTTGAAGAGCACATGATAAATATTGACCCGAAGTTTCCTAAAGGTCATGTCTACACAATCTACCCATGTATCTTTTTAAATGACAAAGCGCTGCAAACTCCTTTAATGGCAGATACCTTTAATGCAAGATTTCAAGAATTAATTGTTGATCTAAAAACAAATAAAGTCAATATTAAGCCACTAACATTAATACACATTAACGATCTTGAAAAGTTAGAAAATTACCTTAATAAAAACCCCAAGGAGATCTGGGAACTATTTCGTTTTAATCAAAGAGACAAACATTTTATTCCTCCAATATATGCAACTTTAAATTTTAAACTTAGAGGGTTAAAATACCCTGATAAGATTATGAAACTATTTACATCGCTAGTTTCCAAATACAATCCAAACAATGAAGAATCAAGGCAGCCTGAAGAATCTGATAATAACTTAATAAAGCAAGAGGGCGTATAATTTACGCCTCCTTTGCTTATCTTTCATGAAACTCGTCTTGAAAACGCTGTAAGGTAAAGGTCCATCAACATAAATTCTTATAAAGTGTATATTATTAGTAAAGTTGCTATTAGTACATCCACAATCAAATTCCTTGTTTTATCGTTCAGCTGTTCATTCGGAATAAATTCAATTTTTATTCAAATGGGATATAAATTTAAATTATTTCTTTAATTTTCTTGAAATCCTTTTATTTGGGTTAATAAATTATTCAATAGATATGTTTAACTGTTTATTTAATCCAGCTTCAACAATTTTTTTTAAAGTCATTATTTCTATATCTTGTTTATCATTTTCTAATTTTGTTATATAAGTTCGTTATGTTCCAGATAATTCAGCTACTTCTTCTTGTGATTTCTTTGCTGCTAATCTTGCTCTTCTGAATAAAGTACCAATTGAAATATTTAATTTAGAATCAATTTCACTCAGTTTATATAATGAATCAGCTCCCACATCAAATGAAACTTTTTTTCTATTGTTATCAAAATCTGTAATTGCTAAAATGACATTGTTCCAAATCAAAGTGTGATTTTCAACTTTAACTTTCGCAAATTCATTTGGATTAAAAAGTTTATATTCTGGATCTTCTTTATCAATTTTCCAAATATTTTTAAAAATATTATTAAAGTTAAGTATTCTATCTTCACCAGTACTAAACAATACAGATACAATTAATCGATCTTTTTCAATACGATTAATCTTTAATATTTTCGGTAATCTCTTATGAGGTTTACGGTTGATATTTGGTTCCGTACTATTTATTTTGGGGTTTTCATTTTGATTTTATTTTTATTCACGACCATTATTTGCCTTTGTTATTTTTTCAATCTCGGGTTTAGTTCGAAAAAAATTCTTTCAGCGTTTTCTCTATTTTTCCCTGCTTTCAGCCACTTGTGTACCAGTTTTAGTTTGTTTGTTGGTATCCACCCTTCATAGGTTTTGCCTGTTCTTATTTCAATCAATATTTCATCTTCAGCGAAAGCTGCATGAAAATGTGGAGGCAGATGCTCTTTAGAAAAGATCGATATTTTAATGCCATTCATTTCGGCTAATAATGGAGCCATTTTAGATTGTTTTACAACAAATGTACCTAATTAGGTGCATAAAATTAAGTATTTTGCTAATTTTTAAATCTATGAATATCAACATGATATGTAAATTTCACAAACTCCTTAATATAAATACCCCGCTCGCCGGAATGTTCAACCGAATTAATAATGCAGATTAAATTACTATGTAAAATTAATAACTTCTCTTCAAGGACTAAGACGTGTAACACCTAACGCTGCATTATTCTCAATCAATGAATAATCTTCCGCATCAACAATGCCATCACCTGTGAGATCATTGACATTGTAACCAATAATGAATCCTGAAGTTTGGTTTTCTAACTGAATGAAGTCGTTGAAATTTATAATTCCATCCTTAATTCCAGACGTTATGCCATTCGTAATATCGCCGCTCCAGATTCCAAACTTGCCATTGCTTAAACTTGACTGGTTATTCCCATAAGCTTTGTTTGCAGCTGTAGTGAAGTCATAGCTTACAGACGAAGAATTAAAGTTCACCGGTAAGCTGCTCCATGTTTCAAGTGAATTACGATGTTTGACAACTATATAATACTGTTGTCCGATAATGGAAGGATTGAAAATAAATTGTCCTGAACCTGAGGTGTCAATAATTTCTTTTGCTGATTGTATTAAATTAAATGGATAACTGGTGTTATGCAATTCTACAATAATGGTATCGCAAATTGAGGGATAATTAATTTTATCAACCACTGCACGCATGGTTCCTGATGTTAATAAATACCCCTGAATTAATACCTTTAGATTTAATGTAACTATACAGCCTTCATCTATCTGACCATTGCAATTTTCATCAATTCCATTTCCACAGATCTCAGTTGAAGCCGGATTAATCAATGCATTTCCATCATTACAATCACCACCTATTAAAGCAGTATATATTCCGGATGGCGTACAAAGCCTTGCTGAATCTGTTGTTGAACCATAATTGTCATTATCTGAATCTGCAAAATAAAATATCCCTGCACCAATTAATTCGTCAGCACCAATATCGGGTGTTGTATTATTTCGTGCCTCACCATCAATATCAGTTGTAATTGAAGATGGAACACCTCTATTAACATGATCACAATTATCATATGTTAAATGCAGATCATTCTCATTATTAACAAAAACTACCGGTGTATTTATCGATTGCATGTCGCCACCGGAAATAGCTTTCCAAGCAGCAAAAGATTTATCTGAGTTCAGCGGCCAAAACGGCCACATACCAAGCGTGCTGGTGTTGGATGTACTCAAATTATTGTAATTGGAAGCTGTAGTGCTCCATGAAGTTCCGGTTAGATTCACAATTGCGTAATGACTTCCGGTACCTGATCTATAATTATGAAACAAATTATTTACTACCTGTACGTTTCCTGTTGTTGAATTTCTCCAAAATGACGATGAATTGGAAACTCCTGAATTGACGCCACCGATATAAACAGAATTATGAAAAAATGAATTGACTGATGAGGAAGTACTATGATCATAAATTCCAAAAATCGATGCCCTATGTGAATAAGGAGAATTAGTAATTGAGATCATATTATTGGAGGCAGTAATACTTCCGCTTCCGCCACGGTATTTAATTCCAAGTAAAACTTGAGAGCCGGAAGTCGTAACCGGAATTGTTTGAAAATTATATATTTTATTTTTCAACACATTAACAATTCCATTCTTAACAAATATTCCACATACAACAGGATAGAAGCCACGGTTAGAAGGTTGCGCGAGCAAACCTGTAATTAAATTGCCTGAGATCAATTGTGGCTGAATAGAACTGGATGCATTCAAAACAATTCCTATCAGCGCAAAATCTCCGGACTCACCGGTTTCATCAGAAGATTTTATAGATGTTGATTTTATATTATTAATAATATTTTCGGTGATGGAATGAGAATAACTTCCTGTTCCTGAAAAATTAATTCCGGTAAATGATGATGAACCTGTAGATAATAAATTAGAAATTGTGTTATTTTGAATAGTTGCTGCTCCATCAACAGCAGAGGTCGTGATTAATATAGCTGAACATGTTCCGTTTGAAGCCAATGAAATCGAGTTCGGAATAGTTAAACTCCCAAATCTGTTGCCGGAAACATTTACTGCTGAACCATCACAATAAATTCCGGTAAAGCTTGTTAGCATTGGATTTGTTTGAGTAATATTTTCAAAAATGTTATTAGTAATATGTTGAGTACTTGGAGAAGTATTTTCAAGACTTATTAGAGCCATTCCACCTATTCGTTCATTGTATATGTTACTGAATTTATTATTAGAAACAAGCATCGAACTTATATCAGAATGAATAAGACGCATTCCCTCAAAACTAGTGGTGGAAGAAGCGTTTAAAAATGTCACGTTGGCTATGACATTATTTGTGATAGTATCATATGAACTAGTAGAATATAAGGATGCAGATATAGCCTTAAAATCAAAAGTGTTCGCGCCGTCAAATTTCAAACTATTCGACTGAACAGTATCACCAATTAGATTATTATTAACGGTTACAATCCCTGACATAGCAATACCTCTAAATGCCGCAAAACCTCCAATTTGATTAAACTCAATATTTGCGATCTTATTATTGTTGACTTTAATTCGTCCTGTCGGTTCTTCATTTTCAACATCTATACCTACGAAAGAGCTACTTGAAATTACCATAGGCAAACCACCGGTTCCGGGAGCTGTACCACCTAGATAATTATTCGTAACATTAAAATCCAAAACACCGCAATTCAAAACAGTAATCCCACCATTAAATACATTTATTCCGTCTCCATAAATATTATTTTGTGTGATGAGCCAGTATCCAATATTTGCTCTAACTTCTATTGCATCACGGCAGCCAACGAAATCATTATTTTGAATAATGACATCATTGGTTTGCATTCCACTAGATCCATCAGCAAAAATTCCATAAGATGGAATACCAATGCTATCTATTCTATGACCAATTTTGCAGTTTTGAATGGTAGTAAAATCATTACCTGAACCTCCTGATGATTCCGGGCCAATAGAAATATTTCTTGAGCCTAAGCCTCCTTCAATCGCAAGGGCATTCAACAAATTATTAGTTGCGTCATTATAAATATAAAATGCCGCGCGAAAAGGTGTAGCATCTCTGCTTCTAAACCGCAGCCTTCTTGTTGTTCCCAATGTCCCGCCCGGAGAACCATCAAAAATGATATGGTCAGCACCATCAAGTACGATCATACCACCAAAAGAAGTATTATATGGGCCTATAATATTGATTGTAGAAGATGCATCAGATCGTGCCCGGAACACCGCCTTTTTTGTTGCTGTTCCCGAATAAGTAATTGTTATCGGATATGTTTCTGACGTACTGACATAATCACTCTGAAATTCGAAAAATCTTTTTGAATTACCAGGCAAATTATTTAATGCGTTTACAGCGGCCGTAAGTGTTGCGAATTTTGCCACATAATTATCTCCGTTTGGTTGTGTATACGAAGCACCGGGCCCGATCGCATAATAATCACCGGCTACAATATTCTCGCCGATTCCAATATATGCTCCGGTAAAATTCACAGCGCTTGTGAATGAGGATAATGATAAAGTTGTTGTAATTGTGGAACCTCCCACAATACCACCAATACTGCTGTAAGAAAGTTGAGAATTATTTGATGAAAAACCTACCAGGTTATTTGTTGTAAGTATCGGAACAGGAGTAGTAAGCGTTAATGCAAAACTTCCAATTGATGTTATTGAACTTAATCCGCTAGTATTTACATACCAGTACCTGTTTGTCATTTCACCATGTAAATTCGATGTATTAGGACCGCCTGCAGGAATAGATTCATGTGCTTCAACTTCCAAATCTAGCGCGGAGAAACCAGAAACTGTAACATTATTAAATTTGATTGGCTCGTATAAAAGTTTGCCGACAGGAAAAGTAATTGATGAAGTTGCACCTGTATTTATAACTCGAATTAATGTGCCGTTAACATATGATGAACCGGATCCACCTGTGATGCTTGAAGTTGCTTTAATTTTAACTAAACCACTACTGCATACAAAATTACCATTTGTAAGGATTAGATTTGATACTGTTACAGAAGAAGAAACTGCAACATGATTTGAACCTTTGTTGATCGATAATGTGTTTAGTGTACTCACAGATGTTGGGATGGTTATCCCGGCATCTGACCCACCATAGTTAAGATCTGTAGAAGAGTTGGTTGTAAATCCAGCCGTACTGCCATTCACAAAAGCAATATTTGGTCCGTTTAAAGTAAGTGAAGAATTGGAAGAAACGAATGTAGTTGGATTGATAAAATTTCCGCTACCAACAATGGTAAGAGTGCCATTTACTGTTAAAGCCACACCATTCTGACTGACATTAAATTCATTATCAATCGTCAAATTATTTACAACAGTAAGAGCAGAACCAATATCCTGAGCAGAGGAACCATTGTAGATGTAATTCGCTGCAGGATTGAAATTTCTTCCTCCTGTAGTTCGAATATTTCCGGTGGCATTTCCAGGAAGCGTGATCCCTGCTGATGAACCGACTTCCATAGTAGCTCCGGAAGACAAATTAAATGCGCCGGTTCCTGAAACGATAACAGTACCACAATTAATTCCGCCGTTTACAGTCAATGCACCATCCACTACTACACCAGCTGAACCACTTAATCGCAAAGTATTTTGCACAGAATAGGAGGCGCCGGATGTTATATATAGAGAATCGAAAAAGTTTGTCAATGAAATACCTGACATTATTTTACTAGTTCCCTGTAATTTAAATATCTGCGTTGAGATGCTAATAAATGAACCGTCAATCGTAAGATCACCATTGATAAGAAAGTTTGCGGTATTGTTATTATTTATTGTAACCCCGGTCCCAACATTTAAATTGTTACAAGAGATAGCTGAATTTCCTCCAGGTGTTGTTGACCATGAACCTGAAGTAGAAACAAAAGAGAGATTTCCGAAAGTTCTTCCGGATATTGAAATTGATGGAGTCAGAGAAGAAGATCCCTGATAAATAAAATTCGAATTAATATCAAAGGTAGTAACATTCAAAATTGAAGAAATTGCGGAAGTGGTATTATGAATGAATGTAGCTCCTGAATTTACTTTCATTGTTCCGGTGGAAATACTCAACGTGCCGGAATTGAGAAACGTTCCATTGATAGTGAGATCATCTCCGCTTCCGTTGACTACTGATAATGCAATTCCAGGATTTGTAGTGATCTGTCCACCCGTATTAATTACTGTTTGATCGGCGGAAACGGCAGCCGAAACAGATACGATATGAGAATTTAAAATGGTAATACTACCTTCAGTATTAGTAGGTGTAAATGGAGCCGGGGTGACCCATGTTGTTCCATTCCATCTCTCCCATGTGGAAGTCTGATTCCAATTTCCATTTTGATGTGATTGGAAATCGTTGATCGATTGAGCGATTAACTTTAAATTAGAAAAAAAGGAAAATACTATTAGCAGTATAAATTTAGTGCGCATAATGTGTGTTGATTAAGGTGGTAATTAATTGCAAAAATGAGTCAGTTATCAGAATTAGATATATTCAGTTTTAATTACTGACAACTACGAAGATTCATTTAAATCTATAAACCTGCAATCACCTAATTCGGGGATAAAGTCAAATTTCATCTGAACTGAATAGTAGGAACCGGTCTGCTTACTCCGAATTTCGAGCTACCCACCGCTCGGTGATTTCTTTTGCTTTCAATACTTCCGTATTATCCTTTCTCAAGAAGTGGCAAGATTCCCGAGCGGGTAGTATAGATTTATTTATTAACTTTGATTGGAATGATCACTAGGAAACGGCCTTGCCAACTCCCGGCGGAATCTCGCTACTGCATGCGTAAGGGGATTGAGGAAGTAATGACTTTAAAGATTCTGTCGATCGGGTGACCCATGTTGTTCCATCCCATCTCTCACAAGTGGAAGTCTGATTCCAATTTCCACTTTGATGTGATTGGAAATCGTTGATCGCTTGAGCGGTTAACTTTGAAATTAGAAAAAAAAGAAAATACTATTAGCAGTATAAATTTAGTGCGCATAATGTGTGATCATTAATGTGTGAATTAATTACAATAAAGGAATTGTGAAAAGATGAAATCTAATCAACTTGATAGTATCGAAGATGGCTTGCATTAATGAAGAATACCTCGAAAGTGTAATTCCCTTGCTAAATATAAGATATTCGATAATAAAAAACGTTGGAGAAGTTGAAAATGATTTTTTTACAACTATTTAATTGAGATGTGAAATATGGTTTAAATGACTTACAAAAGTTTGTTTAAAATCGTCAGAAACGATTTAATTGGAGTAAAAACGAATTTTCAACCGGAATGATCTATACCCGATATGATGCAATCATGCCTCATTTCGCAAGAAAGAGGCTTTTTTGTTTTCTCCCGATAACTAACGGGAAGGAGACGTTAGGACTCGTTTGACGCGGGATTGATTCGCTCACGTTTCGCTATAGGGGTTTTGGGTGTTTCGCTAAATAATTATCGTCTGCGGAACAGATTTCTAAATGTTTTTAATAGGTGTTGGGTAGCTTATTCGTTATGATTCATTGTAAAATTATTAAAGTTGATTAGTATGAATTAATTTATAATGACGTAATGTAAGCACAAGTCTAACATCTTTATCAATTAATTAGTTTAGACACACTAAGAAAAGCCCATTTGACATAATGAAAAACTCGTCTACCAAATAGTGCCTATGCAATCAATCTTATCTCTATATGTTTGTTCTAATCTCCTGTGTACTATTTAATTAAAATCAAAGCCTTTCATTGAAATGAAAATAATTATTTCTATTCTCTTACTGACAATAAGTTCCGCAACACATGCTCAACAAATTTTTGAAAAATATTTTTCAATCCACGGTACAGCCTGCGCCGCAGAAGATTCCGATGGCCATTTTTGATATCTGTTCCTAGGACACTACTATAATGAAATGTGATAGCAACTTAAATCCAATCTGGACGAAAGCTTACGATTTTTCAACTTACGTTTTTGAAATTCTGGATAATGGAAAATTGGCATGTGGCGGATATAAGTATGTTAATAATTTTCCGTCTCTTTATTTAGCTATTCTTGATTCAATCGAGATTCACTAGTGCAAACTTGCCTGATGGGCCAATCAATTATTCAAATAACGGAACACAACTCAAAATTAATAGTAGAGGGATTATTTTGCTTCGAAAGCTACTTAATTAAGTTCAAGTTATAGTAGCTATAACCTATATGTTGGACACAGAGGAACAGGCTTTCAAGTCAATTCTCTATACTAATGGTGGAAATAATTTTCATCACTCATAGATGCCTAAGAAAACTGGTGGCTTCGATTTTTACAAATATACCTTGGGGCTCTTATCAAAAGAAAATATATTTTAAAGATGCACTCAATGGTTGGATAATGAATGGTTATTATGATTCATTAATTTATCATACAATAGATGGTGGAATAAATTGGACTGCAGATTCACTGCCATCACCAATGGGCGGTTATGCAAATAATGGAATTTCATTTGTTGATTCATTAACAGGTTTTTTAACAGGAAGATATTCGTTGATGAAAACAATGGATGGCGGATTAACATGGACGGTGGTAGGCAATGTTTCCGGTGGCGATATAGCATTCAGGGATAGTCTGAACGGAATCCTTGTAAGTAGCAATGAGCTAATTTTCCAAACGACCAATGGTGGAATAAGTTGGGCTATGGTTTATCAAACACCTTTATTTTTATCCGTCAATAATTTCCCCAGAGCTTTTGTTTCGGATGGATCATTTTATGAATTTAATAATGCCGGCGCTCTCCTCAAATCCAACGATGGAACTAATTGGAAATACATTACATGGAATACATTTCCTCGATCGTATGGAAATAGTGAAGATCCTCAACTGGCTATGAGCTCAGCAAAGAATGGCATTTTTGTAAGTGCGTCCGATTGCACACCTGGTTCCTGCGGAAACAGTACTTTTTATACCACTGATAGCGGATTTACCTGGCATCAATTCGATTACTTGACGTGGAACACCGCCATTCAAACTAAATCTGATACTGAATGGTATTTCGTGGATTCATATTCTTTAACTTCCAACACTATTCTCTATGAATCGAATGATCAGATGCAAACTTATTCTCAAATTTATAGTTTTAATGACAGGATCAGATATATAAACTTCGCCGATTCGCTACATGCCGTAGCTGCGGGTTATAACACTTATTATTCTCAGGATGGCGGACTAACCTGGTCTATGGCAACAGGAATCAATGCAACTTCCTGTTTTAATGGTACCTTTCCTGATGCCAAATATGGTTGGATGATTAGATATAATAAGCTAGCTAGGACAAGTGATTACGGTGCTACCTGGAATGTAATCTATACTGATCCGTCTTTTCAAAACTATTTCAAAAAAGTAATTTTTACAGACACGTTGCATGGATTTATTGCACATCAAAATGCACCTTCGTTTGAAATGACAATTGATGGAGGGAATACATGGACTACATTAAATTCTCCAGGCTACATTTATGATTTCTATATGACAGATTCATTAACGGGATGGGTTTCCACTCGACAGTGGAATATTTTATTCAAACGATGGACTTCTAAGCTTCCAATTGCAATACGACTTACCCGTGTCCAATTTATTATTCTTAGATGAGGTTCATGGATATGCTGCAGCATCGAATTTATTTTTAAGTACAGATCAAACGAGTATTATAAATAATATTATTTCTGTCTCTGAAAAAGAAACTCCTCAGGTTGATATTTATCCCAATCCCGGAAATAATATTTTTCATATCAGAGTTCACGAAGGACTGCCCATTTTAAATTTCAAAGTGTTTGATCAATTAGGTCGAGAAATTATTGCTGTAAAAATGGTAGATAATCCTGAATCTGAATTTGATCTTAAATACATATCTGCAGGCACCTATTTTATTTCCATACAACTTTCTAACGGGAGCATGATTCTACAAAAATTCATAAAATTGATTAGTACATTTTCTGTGATTTGAAACAATTTCCAACACTTGAAGTGGACATAGTTAGAAGTTTAATTTGAATATATAATTCAACTGAACATTCCGCCAATCAGGAGAAATTAAACAGGCAATATTCTACTTTTATTTCTAAAGCTCCGCAGAGATTTCTATTTCGGATTAGAAATTTCTATGCTCGAACTGTCTTTTGATATTTTTACATTATTCTTTTTCGACCCATCCTTATTTTCTACGCTAACACCATTTTCATTCATTTTTATAGTTGTGCCTTCTTTCTGTGATGCAGAATCAACAACTATAGTTTTATTTTCCTCGCTGGCAACAGGAGCAGGAGCTGCTTCAACAGGTTCCTTAGTTTCAGTTTGGCTGTTGCACGCAGCGAATACCAGCATTGTCAGGGCTCCGAATAAAATAATGTTCTTTTTCATATGGCTTTTGGGTGAATACTTTTCTTTAAAGGTAATAAATAAAATGTATTGACAATTTTTTCTGTTCAAAGACTTTAAATTTGATTGTAAACGATTAATTCACTTTTTGATAAAATAATTCAGATGCTATGTAGTCTAAAATGTTGTTACACCTTTTGCCAATTCTTTACTTGTTTTTAAAAAGAATTTATATACTTATATTGAACAAGATGATGAAAATTATCGGTTAATTTTACGAAAACAATAAAATAGATTAAAATGAATCTTGTGAAAGGACAGATAATTGAATGGACTGAAAAAGTCTTTTTAGATCATGGAAAGAATGCAATCTTTTGTGGAGAGCGAACTAATACAGGCCAGATAATTAAAGAAAGCTATGGAGACAAAAGAGGCCAGCACACATTTACGATATTGATTCAGGCAAGCAAAGGTTATCAGGCATTATCGGTTGGGAAAAATGTTTGCAGAAAAGGCCGTAATGTTTACAGGACAGCTAAAATTATTAAAGATGTAGATCAAAAAATTAAAACTGAATTAACAATTGAAAAGTCTAAAAGAGCTATTGCTGCGAAGCAGAGAAAATATAAAAACTGGATCGATGAAGGTAAAACGAGTAAGCTCAAAAAAATCCCATCCGGAATTTTGAAAAGTAATATTTAACAAATTATATATAATTCAGCTGAACATTCAGCCAAACAGTGAAACTGATAACGTTGAATTGACCTGCTAGGCCTAATCTTCAACCGAATCATAAATGCAAATTAAATATACTGTTGTGTCAAATTCAACTTTTTAATATTGTAAACTGTACGACGATAGGCGGATTTGGATATTTTACTAAAGAGTAGCTTTTAAAGAAGAAATATTGTTCATTTTTTTAATCCGGATTTGGAATTGTAAAAAATAATTTTAATTTTGAAGAACCATTCTGAAATATTGCGAAGATTTTTAATTGCAATGATTATTTATTTTGGTTTTTTTATAATTCTTAGGATCAAATCTCAAACGCAACACGATGAAAAAACTAAATACAACCGTCCACATTTCTGCGATTCTGTTTTTTTTGTCTCTGACAACTTTTTCATCCTTGTATGGACAAAGTGGTTTGTGGACATGGGTACATGGCGACAGTGCTTATTATACCTCACCTGTCTACGGAATAAAAGGAATAGCCGATAGCAGCAATGTTCCTCCCGGATTGTATGCACCAGTTTACTGGACAGGTAAAGACGGTAAGTTTTGGATATATGGCGGCAAGGATTACAACTCCGGATATTATTCAGATCTCTGGCAATTTGACCCTGATTCCAGAATGTGGACATGGGTAAAAGGAGATAGCGGCCTGATCAATCAGCCACCGACTTTTGGTACCAGAGGTGTTTCTTCTCCAACAAATTCTCCCGGTTGCCGCGGACTAGGTTGTCCTGCCTGGACAGACACCAGTGGTAATCTATGGCTTTATGGAGGATATGTAAAAAACCGAACCGGTACAATTCAGTACAATGCTATGAATGACCTATGGAAATTTGATATTCAAACAAAAGAATGGACATGGATGCAGGGAGATTCAGTAAGAACACCCAGGGTACTGGGTACAAAATACGTGTCAAGTCCTGCAAATACTCCCGGTTGGAAGGATGAGTGTTCTGATAGCTGGGTAGATGCAAATAACAATTTTTGGTTTTACGGTGGAGGTGAAGATTTCTGGCCGGAGCAGTTGTTATGGCGATATAGTCCTTCTACAAATGAATGGACATGGATGTCGGGCAGTAGTATTTTTACTCAGGGATATTATGGAACAAAGGGAGTTTTTGATACTCTTAACTATCCGGGAAAACGTTTTGCCCATACTTCATGGACGGGTGCCGACGGGAAGTTTTGGTTATTCGGAGGAAGCTATACCGGCCTTGTTTACGATAAGTTTCTGAATGATCTCTGGTGTTTTGATCCAATGCAAAACTCCTGGGCTTGGTTTGCAGGGGATGATTCAATTTCAGGATATGGACATTACGGTCCTGAATGCATTCCTGCTGATACTGTAACACCTGCAAATGGAATTGAAGGAAGAGCTGCATGGACAGATCAAGATGGTAACCTATGGAAGTTTGGAGGAAAATTTGAAAACCCTGCCAATGCTTATACTTATAATCAATCGTTACTGTGGTGCTTTCACATGCAAACTAAAAGCTGGATGCTCGTTAATTCACCGGTTCCTAATCCAAATAATAATCTTGATGTACAAAGACAATTTGGTGCAATAGGTGTTCCGGATATAAACAGTCATCCGGGTTCAAGGTGTGGTACAGCAAGTTTTAAAGACCGTAACGGAGTCTTCTATCTTTTTGGCGGACTTACCAAAACAGCTCCCGGTCCCTTAGGTGGAGGACTTGATATTACCGTCAATGACATGTGGAGCTATGAACCGGATCCTGCTTGTTTGATTATTGCTGGTGTAAACGAACCTTTGTCAAATGAAGTTGAAGTAACAGTTTTTCCCAATCCTGTAGCTCATGAACTTACTATAAAACAATCCGCCGGAAATTATTTCGAGAGATTTGATTTGTTGAATTTAAACGGACAACTAATTCATAGTGGTAAATTAGGAATTGAAGCCAAACTTTCAGTTGAAACATTCACTTCGGGAGTGTACATTCTTCGACTGTATAATGCTACCGGTTTTAGATTTTTCAAAGTGCTGATTCAATAGATCTCTAATTTCCGCTCAACATTCGCCTATCATTGCACAACTTACAATTTACAACGGTTGAAATGGATACAGAGGTAAGTTTATTTACATCTATAATACAGTTGTACATTTCGTTAATCGAAAAAAAACAATAAGAGAGAAAATGATAAAGATGAAATTATCTCCATTTAATCATTCATTCTCTTTAATACAAAACTCCTGCATGATTTCATCAATCCACAGCCTCTCATCTTCTTCAGCCTTTTGAATTTTCACAGGAATTAATTCTGAGATTTCATTTATTATTGCATTCAATTTCGATTCATCGAATTTAAAATATTCGTTTGTGATCAAATCAATTGCAACACATAACTCAGTTAATTTCTTCTTTGCGTCATTCAAATTATCCATTATTTGCTCAAGTGAATTTAACTTCAAACTTATGCCAATATGTAACGGAATGTCAGTACTTAATTTCAAAAGCAGATCTCTTAGATCGGAATCCTCAGTAAATGATGTGGCAACTTTTTCTCTTACAATTTGCCTAAGTTCTTTTGCCCTTAGATAGATAATTTCATTTTGATTATGTATCATAATATTTTTAATTAGATTTTTAATTTGCAACTATTCAACTATTTCAATGGACCACTTTAATATTCAAAAAACATACTAAGACCAAGATTCGCAGGAATAAACCAAGTCAGAACCAGGATTTGTCTGATTGTTGGATTTTTTGGATAGGATAAACCGCTTTCGACTTACTGAATCTATATAATCCATAAATCAGACAAATCCAGGTTCTGACTTTCCGCTTCAGACATTCTCCCAGTTTCAAACTTTTTTCCGGTTCAGCAATCTTTTAATCTGCAAACTCTGCGCTCCAAAATTCAAGAGCAGTCCAACTTCCAAATTATATGCTTCTAGATAGTTCATAGCTTGTGCCAAATGAACGGGCTCTAATTGAATCACAGCTTTAATTTCAACTGAGATGATTTTATTTATAAGGAAATCTACTCTTCTTGTTCCTATATTTTCTCCCCTATACAGAATTCGCATTTCAAATTCCCGATCAAATTTTATTTGATTTTTTGCAAACTCAAATTCCAATGCTCGTTGGTAGATCACTTCCTGAAATCCATTGCCTAAATGATTGTGAACTTCCATCGCTAAACCGATGATCTGTCCCGTCATCTCTGAATATTTATAAGTTTCGTCAATCATACAACAAAGATCACTGAAAGTGTTCTTCTTCACAACCAATATTTGATGGTGATTTAAGTAGAAATTCTTCGAAAATGGATAAACCGGAACTTGTCCGATTTTGAAGCTACATTATGGACGCTTATTATTTTGCAATACATGAATGCTAAAAATCCAATCATCGGACAAATGCCTGATTAGACATTTTTGAGGCGATGAAAAAGAATATAATTATTTAGACGATAAGGATAAAGTTTGGAAAATAATTAACCGAAAAAGGTAATCAACGCTTGAAGTGATTCGGAATTTGAATGGTTTCTTAAAATATCTCTGAATTCTCTTTTAAAAGAATATTTAAAACTTTTGTTATATTTATACGTGATTTCTATTATATTTCCAAAATAATTCTTTCACTTTCAGAAATCGAATAACAAATAATAAATAAAATTTCAATGAATTACTTTTCAAGACTGATTTTAACCTGGCTTTTCATAACTCCTGCTACACTGTTTTCACAAGTAGACTCGATCACAATTACGCATCATTGGGAATTTTTTGACGGGGATAGTACGATTGAAAATATCGTCGATTCATTTTTAACAGGAATTCATGTGAGTAAATTTGTGTATGATGTAAATTACAACCCGGTGAGAAGGACTAATTACATTTGGGGTCAACAAGGATTGATTGATTCGACAACGGAAACCTACACAAATGGAACATGGATCAATTTTCATCAAACCAATAATCAATTTTACCCAAATGACAGCTTGCATATTTCTACAAAATATTATTACATTAATAATGCAGGAGTGTTTGACACGAACGGAACCCGTGTCACAATTACATTTGATTCAATTACGAATACGAAAATCGTACTTCAGGAAGAAATGAATTACAATTCGCCGTGGTCCAATGCCCGACGCGATTATTACACTTTCGATTCACTAAACAGAGTCAGATATCGTCTTTCGGAGTTTGGCGCGAATCTTCAACCATCAAGTGATCAATACAATTATTATTTATCAAATGATTCAATAGATTATTTTTTATACCATACGTACCAATCCGGTGTCGTATCGGATACTGACAGTGTAACATATTTATATAATTCAAATGGCTTTCTTATAGAAAAAACAGTATTTAATATTTGGAATCTCAACCTTTTTAGGCCTGATGAGATGAGAAGATACACATATGATGCAAATAATAACATGCTTTCATCTTGCAATCATTTGTGGGATAATGTAAACGGATGGTATATTTTTCCTGATTCCACCTGGAGTACTTACAATTCGAATAATCAAATTACAGAAACTGCAACTTCTTTTGACGGTGGGGCTGGAAATCACGGTTGGCACTTCTATGACGGACAGAACAGGCCGGATTCAGCACTCTACATAACATGGCCTCATGGCGGCGATACGCATTATTAGTACTATAAGATGGAATATCCAATTCTGAATTCAATAAATAAAACTGAAGCTGTACAAAATTTAAAAATATATCCTAACCCCTCTTCTGCCAAAATCTTTTTAGACATAAAAGATATTTCCAAATTGAAAAGAATAGAAATCACTGATGCAACAGGTAAAATGCTAAAGTCAGAACAATACGGTTCAGTAATCACTTCAATTGACATTTCCAATCTCCGGCAAGGAATTTATTACTTACATGCTGTGTATATGGATCGAAAAGGAGAATTTATACCTTTCGTAAAAACGAATCCTTAAATAATCTGAAATTTATTTTTTTACCTGCTTCCAATCTTAAGATTAAACGGCCGCTTTTGTTTTCACTAGAATATTAAAATTTTCTCCACTCCCATTGTAGTTTTCAAAAGATAAAGTCCGGGTAAGAGATTTTGAATATTTACCAAATTATTTCCCACTGAAATTTTAAGTGTTGAGATACATTTACCAGTCAGATCAGTAATCACAACTTTATCATCATCGAAATCAGATTGAATGTTGATCAATCCATCAGACGGATTTGGAAAGACAGATATCTTTTTCATTTTATCAGGATTATTTGCACCCAATGTAATATTCATACAATCATCGCCTGGTTGCAAATAAAAAACATAGTCTACATTGTTTTCATGAAAACAGTCAAAGGTTACGCCGTTTTCAAAGCAATAAAAATTAGGAAAAAATCCAAAAGAACTGCCTATACCTTCGTACCAGTAATAATATGGAATAGCGTCGCAACCCAAATTAGAGGTAGTAAAATTAAACCTTCGCACAGGTTGCCCTGATAACTGAATGGTATCTATTTGGGTCAGAACAACTGTTGCCCGACCTTGAAAAGCGAAATAAACAGAATCACTCAATGAAAAAGTGTCTCCAATTTGCATTCCAAAATCATACAATAAAATTTCCTGACCTGTATTAAAATAAAAAGAATTATACAGGCCAACAATACTATTGTTATATGATGAATCCTGGAGATAAAAAACTTTTTGTCCATCTATTCTGTAATACCCAACAACAGATGAACTAATTGTATCACTTGGATCAAGATTGTATGACTCATTTAGTATTTTGTATGTAAATCCATTCATGGAGGTGTCTCCAAGCGAGAAATATCTATAATTAAAACAGTAAAATGCTCCAGGAGCACCACCTCCGGAGAAACATTCAGTAATTACCCAGTTTGCTGTGCTATCCGGAAATGGAAGTGCTAATTGAGAATAAGAATGTTTTGTTATTAAGAAAAAACAAATAATTAAGATCCTTTTCATGGTTTGAATATTGAGTACTTTTAAAGTTATAAGTCGGCTTCGTTTGACTAAGCTATCGAAAATAATTTAAATATAAATCTTTTACGAATAAATTAAAAGGAATAATTAAAACTCATGTTTCTTAATGGGATCAGACTAGCTATGGCAACCCTTCAATATTCATTATTTTATATACTTTTGTCCCTTAACGTGATCAAAGTCCCTATAGTATGAGTTCAAATCTGAGTAAAGCATTAGATTCTTTAAGTCTGATTGTAAATCGTTATAGCGCTGAGGATAATTCAAAGAAAATTGAATTACTCAAGCGGATCTCTAAAATTAAATTGCCGCTGAATGAAACGATTCTTACTTACAATGAACTGCTGCTCTTCATTTGTGCTTATCCAAATAATGCTCAGATAACCTCTCTAGCAGAGAAAGAATTAAAAAGGATCACTGTTTTGTTGAAAAGTGCAAAGAAGCTCGATCCTGAAATTTTTACCAATTCAGGTTTACCATACACTTCTGTTCTTACCGGATTTTCGTTTGATTGTATTCAATGGCTCTTAACTCATCCTGATATCAAAATAAAATTATCAAGTTTTGAAAGTCCTTCTTTTGATCTGAATGAGGTTTTGCGTTTAACATTGCCTTCACTGGAGAAAAGTGAAACTACAGCCGGATTTACAAATTTCGAATTGCTGGATGCATTGCTGGTAAAAGAAAAAGACAGATTGCATTTTTTAATTTCTGAGTTAGGAAAGTTAAATCATCTGCCTTATGTAAAGGATCATTTGTTTGAAGGCTTAGGCTCCTATGTTGAACTTACTCCGAAAAATAAATCATTTTCCAAATCGTATAACCGTATTCATATTGAAAAGCCATTCTATCACGATCAGATTTTAAAGCGGTTTGACCACGAAGCACTCCTGAATACAGGTTTACCTAAAACGAAGGTCTATGCAAGAAAGGAAATAGATGCTGCGATTTCAGTTGTAAAAAATTCAATGGCGATTTATGAACGGGAAACAGATCCAGTCACGTATATGGATGAACGTTCATTCAGTCTGTACGAACTTGAGCGAGGAGTAACAGTTGCTATCTATGGAATGATTCCTGAACGACAACTTCCACTGGAGTCTTATGTTGGTTTCACACTATTTAAAAATGGATTACCTGCTGCTTACGGTGGGGCATGGATATTTGGTGAGTATGCTAATTTTGGAATAAATATTTTCGAATCTTTCCGCGGCGGTGAATCAGGATATATGATGTGTCAGCTGCTGCGTGTCTATAAGCAAGTCTTTAATATCAGTTTTTTTGAAGTCGAAGCCTATCAATTTGGTCTCGATAATCCTGATGGAATTAAAACAGGTGCATTCTGGTTTTATTACCGGTATGGATTCAGACCAATAGACTCCAAATTGAAAAAGATTGCAAAAGATGAAAGTGTCAAAATTGCGAAGAGAAAGAATTATCACACTTCAAAAAAAGTGTTGGTTCAGTTTACTGAAAGCAATATGGGATTGCAGCTAGCCGTAAAGAAAATTGTAAGTCTGTATGATATTTCAGAAAAAGTGAAGAAGCTGATTCAGAAACAATATTTCGGTAATCGTGTACTGGCGGAGAAAGACAGTGTAATGCGATTTAAAATTAAAACTCTTTGGGCGAAATCATTGAATACGAATGAAGAAAAAGTTCTCAAAGAAATAGCATTATGGGCAGAAGCAATGCAGATCACTGATGCCAAAAAATTAGATCTGATGTGTCAGATGATAAAAACAAAACCAATTGATCTTTATAAATATCAGTTCTTGCTTTTGAACTTCTTTAAAAATTAATCCTCATAAATTGCTTTAAGATTTGTCCATCTTAAATGTTTTCCAGTCTACACCAATTCTAAAGGTCTGATAAATCCTTCCATCTTTCAGCGAGCCACCATAATGTTGTGTAGCAGAATGCAGAGCGCCTGAAGGGTAAGCGACCATTCGATTGTATTTATATCCGATACGGTCTGTTTCTATCCACTTACTTTTATTCTTACTTTCAATCTCCAGTTGATAGCGAATATCGTAAATCGACTTTTTAAGTCTCCGCGCATCCTTGCTCATAGCAGGATCAGTTAGTTTTGTTTTTTTATGCATCCATAAAGATGTTCCACAATCAACAGGTAGTCCGGGCGTGAGATAGATCAGCACGGTGATGTCATTATAAGGTTCATCCGAATGAACTCCCGGAATTTCTTTCTTGTTCCCTTTTGAAAAGCCCTGGTAGAACACTCCGTTTTCTTCTTCAGGATCAATATCCCATCGATTAATTTTTATTCCAAGGATCCTTTCAAGTTTTGTTTTAACTCCGGGTTCATGATAAACCATTTTACTACGCAATCCAGTGCAATCAGGAGGTTCATGAAAGTCGCTCTTCAACGCTGTCTTGTAAACCTTAACAGGATCTGTATAAAAATTGTCCTTTACAAGAATGAATCTTTTGTAGTTGATTTTTTCCATTTGTTGAATACGTTATGTGTGCTGTATGAAGTAACGAATCGTAAATAAGAATATAGATGATTATTGTCAATTTTAGCGTTGAAAATAATCAGTTTAATTTGTTTACATTAAGAAAATATTTCCTACCTTTTCAAAAATAATTTACTAAGATGCTAAATAAAATTATAAAAACTATTTATGTTTTTCTTTTTTTCATGATTTCCTTTATGCCAAAAACCACCAATGCAGCATGTCAATTTACTTGTGGCCCCATTTCAATAGACACCACAAATCATCAAGTCACTATTTCATTCGATAACCATTGCAATTGCAATGTCACAAGTTACTTTTGGGATTATGGAAATGGGTTTACTGACACCTTTCAGCATGGTGGTTCGTCCTTCCCCTATCCGGGAACTTATATCGTTAAAGTTTTCGGAATGTGTAGTAATGGATCAATAGATTCAAGCGTTCATACTGTTCTTGTCGACTATCCAAATAATATTATTTGCAATTTCATTACATCAGATAATATTTCAGAACAATCGAACCACAAGTTCAGTGCCTTTCCGAACCCATTTAATGATCAACTACATTTTGATAACCCTTCTGAAGAAGGATATATTAAAATTTACAATACCTTGGGGAATCAAGTCTTATTTAAAAAAATCGGAACAGGTTTAGTCAATCTTGATGTCTCTCTATTAATTGATGGAATATATTTTTTACATTACTTCGATGGCATTTTAAGCAAAAAAACTATTTTAATTAAGTCCGTTAATATTAAGACTGATTAAAAACATGAAACTCCTTTCACTCCTCTTATTTCTTTCATTCATTTTCTCTGGTCTGCAAACAAAAGGACAAATCAAATTCAATAAAACTTTCGGTGGCACTTGTGAGGTTGAAGGAACTTTTGTTCAAGCATGCAATGATTCCGGCTATGTAATTGCTTCAAATAATTGTTATGGTGCTTATATAATTCGTACTAATTCATTTGGGGATACTCTTTGGACATCTTCATTTACTGATACTATACAAAGTCCATTTACATATCTTTCGATACCAAAAATAACATGTATCAAAGAAACTTCCGATCATGGATTTATAATGACAGGCACATTAGATCCGAATGGATATTGCCGGAAAATCGATAGTGTGGGTAATAAACTCTGGTCAAATGATCAGCCGTTTCCATTTCCTCAAAATGGAACTTTATTCGGAAATATTTTAATTCAGGATACTGGCGGATATATTATTTCAGGATATTCTGATGATGCCGGTCCGGGTAACTTTGCTTTTTATTTTGGAATAACAGATGCCGGAGATACAACTTATACTTATTCATATAGTACCGGTGGTGGAACCATTCATGATTTTAAAGAAACAGATGATAATGGTATCATACTCGTCAAGGTTTTCCAAAGTAGCAATCTTTACTTTCTTGAAAAGCATGGCGGAACAAGTGGAAGCTGGTCAAAATCGATTAACTATATGCCTTTCTGTATACTTCCAATTGGAGACTCCGGTTATATTTCCGGGGCTACCTGGTCTGCCCAGCCATCCCTCTTCAGATCAGGGCTAGTCAGAACTGACAGCCTTGGAGATTCGCTGTGGTCAAAGGAACTTGGTTTTATTCCGATAGATATTGTTCCGGTAAATTTACCGGGCGACTCCGGTTATGTTATGATCGCCAATTATTATCAGCCAACTCAATCCTTTGATAATTTAAATCCGTTCTGTGAAGTTCAGAATTCTGACATACGTCTTGTCCGTAACGACCTGGATGGAAATATCATATGGGAAAAAAAAATTCGGTGGTTCGATCTTAGACATTGCAAGCAACCTTATAGTTACAAATGATAGCGGATATTGTATCGTTGGTTCTTCCCGAAGCGAATCAGGAAAATCAGAAATAATTTTTATTAAAACAGATTCATTGGGCAATGACCATTAAACAATTTTCATTTGTATTTTTAGTGTGTTTAATTTCTGTATCCGGCAGTGGTCAAATAGCTTTTCAAAAATATTTTTTATCGTCGCCGACTGATGTCAGAGCACAGATCTTTGAAACGTCAGACAGCAACCTGATCATTACACGACAGACTATAATTAATGGAATTGGGCACCTTCAGGTAATAAAAGCTGATCAGAATGGCGACACAATCTGGTGTAAAGCAAATTACGATACATTGATCAAACATTATTTTTCTTCTTCAAAATCAGCAGATGGAAATTTTTTTATTGGTGGGGTCAATGCAGATTCAATTACTAACATGCGGGGCGCCATCGTCAAAATTGACACTTCCGGAAATGCACTTTGGTCAAAAGTTTTCTCGGATACAATTATAAATTGCATCACTCTCGTTCAAGAGATGAATAATGGAGATTTACTGATTGGTGGAATGTTAAAAGATCATCCGTACAGATTCAATACCGAAGGAGTACTTATGAGATGTGATTCAATAGGAAATGTAATTTGGTATACTCATGACTTCAATAATCCTTACCCACACAATGCATTAGAAAATAATAGTGGCGGTTTAATTATAAGAGGTCAATATTATTTTAATTATCCAACATACTACATTGCCTCATATGATTCTGCAGGAAATCAGCTTTGGCAAAGACCGCAGTTAGGATTAAAAAACAATTCACCTTTTTATTATGATTCCGATTCGACAATTGTTTCTGTTGGCCCCGAAAATCTATTGCGATTCGATTCATCAGGTGCAAATGCAGGTACGCTCAATTATACATTTGGTGATACAACAGTTTCAATTATCAGGACCAATGATTCAGGTTACTTAATAGCTTCAGTAGAGAATTTAAGTTTTACTGAAAGCAAAGATTTGTTTACAAAAGTAGACAGCCTCTTTCAGCCGCAGTGGCAAAAACGATTGCTAATTATAGCATGGAAAATCCTACCACATGTTTTCAGTCTCGTTCCGGCCGCTACTTCTTCATGGGCAATATTGATTCATATCAACATCAGGTAAGAGGGTTTTCTTTAACGGGTTTTGATACAACCAACATCACTAATTCAATTATTACTTATCCAAAGGATTCGAAACATTGCAGCGATTTTTATCCAAATCCATTTCAAAATGTTACTCAAATGGCCTTGTCAGGAGAGTTGACGAATGCAGAGATTATACTTTTCGACATTTTCGGAAGATATAAAAAAACATTGCATTCATCAGGCAATAAAATTATTTTAGAGAAAAGAGAAATGCCAACAGGAATATATTTTTATCAGGTCATATCTAATGGTAAAATTCTTTGCAGTGGTAAAGTTGTCGTTGGAAATTAATAACGTAACCTTCTGGTTATTCCCATCATTCGAATATTTACAGTTTCCAGAGTCTTAGCAATTGGCAACGGTTCATCATTGTCTATATTTTTATCTTCGGTTATCTTTCCATCATTTGTCAATTCAAAACTAACAGGTAAAATAAATCTGGAGACATATTTTTTACCATTTTTTATTGCAGGCAACCATAAGTCAGGAATTAGTTTAATCGCTCTAATCACTTCCTTTGAACATTCATCTCCCAGATCTTTTACTGGTGTCATATTATTAATATGCCCCATTGTATCTATTTCAAAAGTCATATACATAAGTCCGGCGGTATTATTATCTCTGGCATCATTCGGATACCTCAAATTCTTACCTATGATAGTATAAAACTCCACCAGGCTCCCGATATATCTTGGCTGCATATCCAATTTAGAATAAATCCATTCTCCATTGATATTTATTGCATATTCGGAGGTATCTGAAATTAAATACAGCAATTGCGCATTGTCATAATTTACTTTCAAAGATAATTCTCCCGGTAGATCGTAATATTCCCAAATACCTTCTTTGTATCCATCTTTCAATTTACCTCTTTCATAGTCATTTATGCTGGCAATGTCGACAGGTTCTCCACATGAATTATACTCCTTAACAACTTTTGCAATGGTAGAATAATCCAATATGCCTTTCCTGATCTTTTCTGCAAGCGTACTGCAATCACTGAATAATTTTTGGCCTTGCTTTTTAAATTTCAGACCATCAATAGGAATAATACTGTCATTCATTTCTATAACATGTGAAAAACCGAAAACCGGATTCCAACCTTCTGAACTTTCACTTGGACTACTTTTATAATAAGTGACATAATTGTATAATTTAACTTTGCCATCCACAATGAGTGTCATCAATTTTTCTGAATTATTATACTTAATATTTTTCGTCTGAGCAAAAGATGTTTTTATTGACCGAATGTCTTTAGTTAATAGAATCTTCAAATCGTTATTCAGAAAAGTTTTATAGCTGACAGTGTCCCATAACTTGTATTTATTTCCACCAAACAATTTAGAGTATCGCCATGCTTCAGAACGACCAATCCTGTGTCAAACCGTTGACTATTCTGGCAAATCGCTTTTAACGGGCCAACTAAAAATAATAAAATTACTAGTATTCTTATCATATGTGGTGTATAATGTATAAGGTGACAGAGTCCCCAAAGTAATATTTGTCAAATATAAAATTTCAGGAAGAATAATATCATTTAAATTATTGATTGTCCTGGCCATACCATTCCACCATTTCCAAGGCAAAAGGTTCAAAATGCCTACGACCCTTCTAAACTCCAAAATCATCAAACATTATTCCCGGCAATCCAACAATCCATTAAATCCCGGTAAAAATCAGCCCAGCCTCCCCTATCAACTTTGTATTGTTTTTCATATCTTCGAACATGAAACAATTTTTCACCATATTCCTTTTCTTCCTCATTTTTTCAAATATTTCCTTTGCCGATTCGACAACTGTCAAAATCTGCTCCACCGGAGAATTCAGTTACCAAGAATATAAGATCATCAATAAAGATATAGATCGCTTTGACTCACTAGGTCATTTAATACAAAACGAAACTTATATTTTGAATTTCAAAACTGGGGTCAACAGGATACGGCATTCAGACTCGTAACCAGGACTGATTACGGTTATAATACATCCGGTTTATTAGACACAATGCTGGAGACTCAAGTGAATTTCAATGGCACCTATTATTCCCGATATAATTATACATATGATGTTTCCGGAAACCTTTTTGAGAAACTCAGGTTTACAGGTAGTTCTTTCCCCCTTGACTCAAATGCAAGGACAACATATCAATATGATTCCAACAATAACACTGTTCAGCAACGTGAAGAACAATATGGATTTGGTCAATACCGGACATCTACTCTTTATACGTGGTCATATGATCTGTCAGATCGAAATATTGAATACAGGAAAATAAATTATCAGTCCAATATTCCCCACGATTCTTTGATCAATACTTATACCTATTCATTTTCAAATAAAATTCTGTCAAATAAAGAATTAAAATATACAACAATTTTAGATTCTACTTTTTACGATTACGTATATGATGGAAATGACAGTCTGATCAAATATACATATTACGGAAATTCAAATTCTATTTCATGGATTCCTTCCGCAACCTATGAATATAGTTTTATGGGAAACACTACAACAGAAGTGATTTTAAACTGTCCGGATACAACTTGCAGCGATACCTCGATAAGAAATACAAATGTTCGTGATTTTGCCGGACGAACAATATATCATCTCAGAGAGGAGTATTCAGGAGGAAGTTACTATTTTACGTGGAATGAAACTCATGCTTTCAATAGCGCAGGAAATATAATTGATTATTATTCACACCAATCAGGAAATCCCGGATGCGATTCTGATGAACACACTACATACGATTACAATTCATCACAAGTCCTGATTCACACCTTTAAAAATTATTACCATTGCAATGAATTTTATACTGATTGTTATTATTATAACTTAGATTCTGATTCTATACTTGTGTCGATCCAATATAATGATACCCTCTGCAGTAACTCACGCGTCGCTTTTGCTGTTACTGTTGAAGGGGGAATTCCTCCATATCAATATGACTGGTCGCCCGGAAACTATTTGTCTGACTCAACGATCATGTATCCTTATATTACAAACATAGATACCATTGTGACTTTTCGATTGCTCATTACAGATTCACAAGGGAGAACTGCTTCTGATACAATGAAACTTTACGGGTATCCAAATAACTTCGTACCCTTAAATATAATTTCTTTTGGCATTCCCTGTGAAAACAATGCATTTCAACTGACGATGGATACTATTCCTCTCAATTATTCTTACTATTGGAAAGCACCCAACTTGCCCTATAATTATAACGATACCATTATTGCAAATTTGTCAGGGAATTACACTTTATATCTGACAGACACTAATCGATGTAAATATTCTTACCAGACTACACTAAATTTATTTACTCAACCTATTGTTTCGCTTGGACCAGACACAACCGTTTGCCTTAACGACACAGTAGTTCTTAATGCCGGAAATTTTATACAGTACGATTGGAACACAGGAGATACAAGTCCATCGATTGAAACTTTCTCACAATTTCCAACTATTGATACTTTTTTTGTCACCATAACTGACACGAACGGATGCTTTAACAGTGATACAATTTCAGTGAACCACGTTGTATGTCTTGGTCAAAACGAACTTACTCCATCAGGAATTAAAGTTAGTGTCTTCCCAAATCATCTTCAGATAGATTTACCTTCTTCCATATCCAGTGCCAGATTTAAACTAATTGATATTTTTGGAAGAGTGATCATTGATGACGATATTCACGATGATCAGTACATTGATATTTCGAAGTTACATACAGGAGTATATATTTATAATATGGGAAACTATTCCGGGAAATTTTTTAAAGGATAATGATGAAATATAATACTAGTAATATTCTATTCTTAATCATTTTAATTGCTTCGGCTTTTTCCTGCAAAGAAAAGTGCACCGATGATGGTAGTTGCACTGCAGATGAGTTGTCATGGATTCCATATCATGACGGACAAATGCTGATATTTGAAAACGATTCTTCTCAAATTGATACATTTTTTGTTGAGAGAACAAGTGGTTTTTATCCGAAAGTTTATGATGATGATAGCAATTGTCCCAACTTTGAATCTGTTCAGGCGAAAATCAGGATTAACGATAACTATCTACAAATAACAACCAGTCATTATTATACTTTTCCTAAATCACAAAACTGGCCTTGCCTATATTCAGAAACAACAAGAGATTTCTTTAAAGATCATGCTGACAGCATTTCTATAACTGTTAAAAATAAAAACTATAGTCAGGTGAGACTAATGATGCAAGGACAGAATTCTTATTTTAACAATGTATATTATAACAAAACTTCAGGTATCATTTCATTTCAGCTTAGAGATGGAAGTGTATGGGGATTACTGTATTAAACAATCTTTTCGAAGAATTTCTTCACGGAAGTAATTCTTCTTTTAAAATTATGCTGCCTTCTAATTTGCCGCGGTCTTAATTACCCTGAATACTGTTCGTACATCTTTCTGAAAAACTACAACACTGTAAACTCAACCGGAAGTTTATAACCAAATTCAATATCACCATTCACTTCAGTCAGCTTTTCGATAAGCTTCGCTGCAGAATCATAAATAAAAACATCCGCTATTTTGTCAAGTGAAAGATGTAAATTCTGATTAAATGGATTTGGATAAATACTTAGTGCTGGATTACCATTCGTATTAACTGTACCGGAGCAAATTGAAAACGTGATCAAAATTATATCTGAATTTGAGCAGCGATAAGTATCAGTAACTTCTACAAATACATTTGATGTTCCACATCATGTTCCACTGCTGTCTACCGTTATGAATGATTGAACGGAACCTGTGGACCAGCTATAAGATGGATAACTATTGCCTGCATCCAGAGTCAGAGCATGGCCGGCGCAGATCGTTGTATCATTTCCTAAAGAAATGACTGGAGTACTTCTCACATCAACAGCAGAAACCGCTGAATCAGAACATCCATTTGCATCTGTATAAGAATATAAAACCGGAACAGAACCTGTCCCACTCAATGCCGGATCAAAAAAGCCTGCTACAACACCACTTCCACTATACACTCCTCCAGCAGGCGTTCCACCTGTTAACTGAACCGGACTTCCATTTTCACAAAGAGTAGTAGCGAAAGACAATGCAACAACCGGTGATTGAAATACTATTATTGAACTAACTGCAGAATCAGAACAACCATTTCCGGCGGTGAATGAATACGACAGAGGAATCGTTCCGCCTCCTGATAATGCCGGATCAAATGATCCGGAAACTACTCCACTTCCTGTATAAATTCCACCAGCAGGTAATCCGCCTGAAAGAACAACCGGATTTGCATTCTCACAAATTGAACTTGCAAGTGACAAACTTACATTCGGCGACTGAAGAACAGTGATTGAACTTGTCGTTGAGTCTGAACATCCATTGCCATCAATGTAAAAATATGAAACCTGTATTGTTCCAACTCCTGAAACAGAAGGATCAAAAATTCCTGATGTTATTCCACTTCCATGATAGTCACCACCGGATGGTGACCCGCCTGTGAGAATAACAGGACGTTCGTTTTCGCAAAGAGAATTCATGAGCGATAGACTTACGACCGGTTTCTGAAAAACAGTAATTGAACCGTTTGCTGAATCTGAGCATCCGTTTCCATCAGTATAAAAATACGAAACAGGTATTACACCATATCCTGTAAGTGCCGGATCAAAACTTCCTGATACAACTCCGGTTCCACTGTAAACTCCGCCAGTTGGCAAGCCTCCGGAAAGTATAACCGGATTACTATTTTCACAGATAGAATTTAAACCGGACAATGAAACGGATGGAAGTTGATGAACGGTGATCGTTTTTATATTCTGAACCTGACAACCACTGTTGTTTGCATTTACAGTGTAAGTGGTCGTAGAGGAAGGAAAAGCCTGCACAACACTCCCTGATGATGCAGACAAACTTCCGGCAGGTGACCAACTATAGGTTCCGCCGCCGACAGCAGTTAATGTTAATGTATCTCCGACGCAAATTGAGTTTGCGCTTGACTGGATATTCACAGAATATGTTCCCGTAGTCTTTGATGCAAGAGCCGGATTTATTGTAAGGTATGATATTACTGCTCCTGCACCGTTATATTCAAAAACAGAAAAGTGATATGTAGTTCCTGCATTAAGTCCGGTTACTGTTAATGAGTTCCCTATACCATTGTAAACAACATAGTTTCCACTTCCAAGATTTGCACCTGAACCAAATGATGGATTGGCATTATACGTAGCACCATTGACCGGTGATTGATTTACTGCTGAACCTGCACGGGCAATAATAATTCTTCCTGCTCCATTTCCAGGAGTAAAACTCAAAGACAAATCATTGCAATTAGAATTGGTGACTATCAAATTTGTTGAAGCACTCGACGGCGCTGCAACAGGTATAGGACTTACTTTGTCAACATAATAATCAGAGAGTAAATTACCGGTCAATGAATAACTACCAAAGGTTGCACTGCCTGTATAGATCCCTGTTGTACAAATGTAACCATTGCGATCACTTGCAATTCCGTATGCAATATCACGATTCACTCCGCCATAAGGTTTTACCCATTGGCAATTTCCATTCAGATCATAAGCTGCTATATAAACATCTCTGTTGCCCGCAGCACCTGCATATTTAGAATCAAAATATCCGTGATCATCAAGCTGACCGGTTATATAAAACATTTCATTGATTGAATCTACTGTAATTCCATTCGCAATATCCTCATAAGGTCCACCTGCTTTTTTTGCCCAGATGACGTTACCTGATGGATCGTATTTGACCATCAGAATATCACTGCTACCGGAGGAGGTCAGAGTTGTACTTCCAATAGTAACAGTTCCTGTAAAATATCCTGTTGTATAAATATTGTCGTCAGCATCAATTGCAATTCCATCATATTCAGAAGTACCGCAGCAATTTCCTTTAAGCCAAACAATCTGTCCGCTTGCATCATACTTCACCAGAAATCCTCCGGATGTACCATTGTTGTTGATTGTATTTCCACTGAACGTTGCCTGATCCGTAAAAAATCCTGCTACGTAAACATTTCCATTTCTGTCAAATGTTATTCCCTTTCCTTTATCATTTTCTGAGCCCGCACCTTTCTTTGCCCATTGAACTACACCGGCACTGTTCAATTTCATTGTATACACATCTCCCAATCCGGCAGGCGTTAAATGGATATTGTCAAAATAAATATGTGCTGAATAAAATCCTGTCAGAAAAACATCACCGTTGGAATTCGTCATCAGCGAATATCCTTTATCACTTTCTGTGCTGCCAAAACTTTTAGCCCAAACTAAAGTTCCATTCGAATTGTATTTACTTAAAAAGATATCGTTACCACCTTTAGAAATCAGCGATACCGAAGAGGAGAACTGGGCAGTATCTTCAATTTCACCTGTGACATAGCAATTCTGTTGATCATCGACAGCAACACCATAACCAACATCCCCACCTCTGCCGCCTGCATTTCGAAGCCATTTTACTGTACCATCGGGACCATATTTACCGGCAAATATGTCATGAATTCCATAGGATGATAGGTTTTGTCCGTTATCGAAATGGGTCGTATATTCGATTTGTCCGGAAACATATACATTTCCCGAATCATCAGTGGTAACTGCATTTCCATATTCATAACCCTGAGAAGTGCCTTTATGAGCCCATTGAACGGTTTGGGCGTTCGTTTGAAAAAAGAAAAATAAGGTTATTATTGAAAAAAAGCCTGTTTGCAGGGATTTCATTGTTAATATGGTTTTGATAAAACTATTCAAAACCTTTGAAGAGCCGTATGATAGAAGTCAAAGGTAAGTCTGAAATATATCAATAAAATATTCTGTATGTTAAATTTAGATTACTAATTCGGAAGGTATTTATTAACCTTGGATTTTGACCGGGATTTAATGGATGTTGGGATTACTAGGAATATGTTGATGGGAAGTAACTATGACCTAAATTCACTTCATATAAAAAGTAAAGATTAATATATGAAATTACTTGTAATTAAGGTTTTTTATTAGCTTTAAAAAAAGTTGTTCTTTAATCTTATTAAATTAATCCATAAAACCAACTACCATGAAATTTATTACCTTTTTATCTCTTTTCCTCATCTCAGTTTGTTCGAACGCTCAGATTGCTTGGGAACATTTATACATGGGAATGAATCGTTCTTTAGTGAACGACATTGTACATGCACCAGGAAATGTTTTTTACGCTAGTGGACAGGACACAGTTAATTCTGAGGTAAGGGGTTTTCTTGCAAAACTTGATAGTGCCGGTAATCTACTTTGGGAAAGAATTTATACTGACCAGGATTCAGATATTATGTTTACGAATATAATATTTATTGATTCGGTTTTGGTTTTGCAGACTTCTTCATATTCAAGAGTAAATGGTTTTTATGGCGTACCTAAAATTTTACGATGGATACTTCGAAATGTTCTGGATAGTGTCTATACCGATATTTCAAGTGTCTACAATAGCACAGGTAATAGGCTGATACATGAAGGTGCAAACAATACACTCTGGGCAATTACTTTCATCGGGACTATTGGAATCTCCAACGAAATTAAAGTAACACAGTTTGACCAGGATCTTGACACCCTGAAAAACCTGCACTTTGGCAATTATTATCAAACCTATTTTTCTTTCAATAAACAAAATGAACTTGCGTATGATCAGCTTATCGAAGAATATGATACAGCTACTAATCTACTTTCAACACCACCATGTTTACCTTTATGATTCCGCTGGAAACAAATTTTTTTGATTCAACTTTTTGATCTGCCGGCTTCAAAATCAATCTTTCGTACAGATGATGGTGGTTTCAAATTAATTTATCAGCAAACTGATTCAATGGTCATCAGGCAATTCGATGAAACCGGAGTCTTACAAAGAACCAGATATTACAGTCCAATGGTTGCTCCTTATTATCCGGCCGAAGCTGCTTCCGACAGTGGTTACTTTCTTGTTACAGTAGAATATGATTTTCAGCTTAACAGAAAAAAACATATTGTAATCAAGTGTAATATACACCTCTCTGGACTCAGACATTTTATGACCATGCAAACACATTTAAAAATTTAAATGCAACGATGGTGGGCAATTGTGGTTCGAACTTGCAAATGATACGGTCAGTTATCTCGTAAGGCTTGGGCCAAATGGTGAACGTTTTCCCTACTCTCTACAGATCAATCTATCTGTATATTGCCAGGGCGATACTTACACTTTCTACAATGCAATCCGCTTCATCTTACATTTGGAATACCGGAGACACTACCGAACAATTACATGTTACGACGTCGGGAAACTATAGTGTTATTCTAACTGATAGTCTCGGTCAAAGCTATTCCGTTCATTCTGTTCCTCTTGTTTGCGCCGCCTGTCTTTGTAATCTCAGCAACATAAGCGGAATACTTACTGGAGCAATGATCCTAACGGTATTACATCAGGTCCAAGCAAATCATATTCCAGAACTACTCTTCCTGACACACTTTCAATTTGGGTCATGGTTCAGACAGCGAATGGATGCAGGTACTCAGATTCAGCAATGATATATTTTGATGATTGCACTAATATTTCAGGACCATCAGGAAAAGCGAAGAACGTTTCGTTCAAAACTTTTTTTATTTGAAAACTTCAACCGGAAAAACAATCTCTGAAGTAATACTTTCCGATTTGACTGGGAAAATCCTGAAACAAATCCAGTAGCAAATTTTTGTTGAAATCGATACAAATTCACTTCCTGCAGGAGTCTATATCCTCAGATCAAAAATCAAAAATGAGTGGATAAATATAAAAGTCACTAAATCATATTAGCACGTAAACATATAGTAAAAACCTTATTCGCCGGAATGAGGCTTTTATAAGATGCAAAATAAGAACGATGACATTATTACCTGTCATCAGAAAATTCCAAACTGTGTAGCATAACTCAATTTCTTATCTGAGAATTGAATAAAATAATTTCCTCTGTCAAGATCTTCAATCTTTGATTTGATTTATTCCTTTAGAAATCCTTCTAAAAGAAGCCTTCCATTTAAATCATAGATTGTAATTTTTAGGTTTAAATTCCAAATTTGTAAATTTAAAATTGAAAATATCACTTGCTGGATTTGGGAAAATAGTTATTGATCCGTATTGTGTCATATTCTTTTATTCCTGTACTTATATCATCAAGTCTTGCAACAAATCCTAATCTCACATTAAAGCCAATATTACTGTTTCCGGCTAAATAAACTGATGAATTATTAAATTCAATTGCATTGACTTCCGGATCTGTTAATCCAGGAAGCAGGAGTGTCTGATCAATTATTCTTTGTCCGCTTTCATTATATCCATAAATATGACTCGTCTACGGAAGATGTTGTAAAAATTACTTTACCGTTTTTCAGTTGCATGAAATCTTTATTTCTGCCAAACATGCCTCCTACTCCACGTGCTGTATCCATCCATAATATTGAACCACCGGAATCGAATTTTGTAATTAAAGAATACTGATTAATTCCATTGGAAGTTCCAAGTACATAGATATTATTCAATGAATCAGTTTTAATATTTACAACTTCAACCGAAGCTGTGGAAAGACCTGGATATGTATAACTCCTGGTCCACAATGTATCTCCGTAAGAGTTTAACTTTACCAGTCCAAAATTATTATTATTGTATCTGACACCGACAATTGCATTGAAGTCATTGTCTGTTGCTAATGCTGAATGGTAATTATCAGTTGAAACAGGTAAAGTTACTGCCCAGTCAAATGTCCCGGATGTATCACAATATAACACTGAAGCAAATCCTGTAAAGTTTACTGTTAAGCAATACATACCGGTATCTCCGCACATTTCTATTGCACGGATATCTCCTGTCGACCATCCGGGTAAGATCGGGAAACTACTTAGCCATCTGAATTCACTACCAGCATCAAATCGTGCAACTGCTGCGGGAAAATCTCCGCCAACTCTGATCTGACCTGCAAGAAATAAATTTCCTGTTCTGTCAATACAAATGTCACCCAGATCATCACCAGTTGTGAATCCCGGTGAATTTAAAATTCCGCCACCAATACTATCTCCGGAATAATTATATTCTGTGTAGATCATATTATTCGTTCCTGTCTGATCTTCATATTCGCCTGCAAAGACAACATGTCCTAATGGCGATTTTAAACTTCTCCAACTAAAATTTAATCCCAATTCACTAATGGTCCGTCGCCACCTTTCCATTCCTGATGAATCATATGAAATATAGATTGGTATAATTGTCTGAAATGAATCAATAGTGCCATTCACATATAAATTACTATTTTCATCAAGTACAAGATCTTCGAGTAAATTATATCCCGGTGCTGCCGATGTATCTCTTTCTGTTCTTACCCAGTTTAATTGCAACTGTGCATCTGAATAAATTACTTTCAATACAAAACAAAATAATATTATCGCTTTTTTCATTTCTAAATAGCTTTTAGTTTTCGATAACAAGATAAATAATATAAGGAATTTCCAAATGTTAAAATATTTCAGATAACAACTTAAATATTTAAATGTTTTCATGTTTTGAAAAATAAAAGTGCTATTACGGGCATAGAATTTTCATAAGAAAACGAAAAAAGCATATGGAACACAATTTTCACGACGAAAAAGACAACATTAAAAACCTCAGCGGAAAAGAGGCAATTGATAAATTAAAAGAACTTGCTGAAGGCGCCAGAATGTGCATGTTTACAACCTTCACTACCGAACGCCCAATGCCAAGCCGACCTATGGCATTACAGATTGTGGAAACTGACGGCACACTACAATTTTTCAGCGCCACTGATTCTCATAAAAACCATGAATTAGAAAAAGATCCGGATGTACAATTACTTTTCGCAAATTCCGGCAGCAGTGAATATTTAAATGTTTATGGTCATGCTATAATTTCACAGGACCGTGCTAAAATAAAAGAACTCTGGTCGCCTTTGGCAAAAACCTGGTTTCAGGATGGACCGGAAGATCCGAAACTCAGCCTCATCAGTGTAAAACCTGACTCATGTGAATATTGGGATACGAAGCATAATAAAATTGTGGCCTATCTGAAAATTGCTGCATCAATAGTAACCGGCAAAACGATGGATGACGGAGTTGAAGGTCAATTAAAACTCGACAAAAAATAAAAATCCACTCACCCTTTTTTTCTTATTTAAAAATAAATTAAATCCTCCGGGCAACATTGCCCGTATATTATATTAAATACCTCTAACCATGAAAAAATCAGTACACACAATTGCTAGCCGCTATCTTAAGACGTTCACACACAGATTTGCTTTAGCCGTATGCATTCTTTGCCTTCTTTCTTTTAATTTATCTGCTCAAACCATTTTCGGTATTTCCGGAAATAATCTGGTAAGGTTTCAGGTAAATACTCCGGAAACTATTCAGGCAACAATCCCAATAACAGGAGTCATGGCAGGACAAGAAATTGTCGGGCTTGATTCACGACCGGCAACAGGAGAACTGTTCCTGCTTGGCTACAATAACCTGACATCAGAAGCGAATTTGTATACATTAGATACAATGACTGCTGTAGCAACTCAAGTTGGTTCTATGCCAATTACACTCGCTCTTGATAGTGGAAAAGTTGGCTTCGATTTTAATCCTACTGTTGACCGGATCAGAGTTGTTTCTGAAAGCGGTGCGAACTACAGATTAAATCCAATTACCGGCGGCATAGCTGCTACAGATTCGACACTGAGATATAATACCGGTGACTTGAATGAAAATGAAACACCGCAAGTAGTTTCTGCTGCATATATCAATAGTTACATTGGAACCGGCTCAACTACTTTATATGATTATGATGCCGGATTAAATATTATCACGACTCAGAATCCGCCAAACAACGGAACACTGAATACGATAGGTTCATCTTTATTAAATGTGGATTCAATGACACGCAGAATGGATATGGATATTTTCTTCGATGCATTTACCTCTTCAAATATTGCTTATGCTGCAGTACATGTACAAGGCTCTTCAGTTGATTCATTATATACGATCGATTTAATATCAGGAGCATTTACTAATGTGGGACCAATTGGTAATGGCGCGCCTATCAGCAATATTGCAATATATATAGACCGCACTGTTCCTCCTTTGATGGGAAATCTTATTTATGGTTTATCAGGAAATAATTTAATTGAATTCGATTCGCAAAACCCGGGATTTTTAAGATCATATAAAAGCATAACAGGAATAACCTCCGGACAAGCAATTGCCGGAATGGATGTACGTCCTGCTACAGGAGAATTATTTGCTCTTGGATATGATACAATAAATAATAACGCTCAGCTTTATACTATTGATGTTATGACAGCAATAGCAACATCAATTGATACTACTCCCATTCAACTTATGCTTGGAACAGGTCATATCGGTTTTGATTTCAATCCGACTGTCGACAGAATTCGTGTGATTGCTGATAATGATACCAACTACAGATTAAACCCTGTTACAGGTGCAATTGCTGCAATTGATCAGAGTCTTGCATATGCTGCATCAGATATTAATAACGGAACAGATCCAAATGCTGGTACTGCTGCATATTTAAACAGTTATATAGGAACAGGGACAACACTTTTATATACCATAGATGACTCACTCGGAATTCTTGCCACACAAAATCCACCTAATGCAGGAACATTAAACACTATAGGTTCTCTTGGTATTAATTTAAACCCTGCTGACTTATCTATCGATATGGACATTTATTTTAATCCTATGACGTCTGTTAATACTGCTTATGTAACTGCAAATACAGGTTCTGATGCCAGAGACGCACTTTACTCTGTGGATCTTTCTACCGGTAATGCAACTAACATCGGAACAATCGGTTCAGGAATAAGTGTAAAAGATATTGCAGTTGCAATTGATCGTACAGCTCCGCCACTTACAGGAAGAATTATTTATGGACTTTCGGGTTCATCGTTATTCTCTTTCGATTCCGACAACACTACTTTCATTCGTAATTTTATGCCGATAACAGGTGTTACCGCAGGACAAATAATTGTTGGAATGGATGTTCGCCCATTAAACGGCGATCTGTTTATAATGGGTTATGACACTACAGCATCTACTGCACAATTATATACAGTAGATACCACAACAGCAATAGCGACACCGGTCGGCGCAAGTGCTATCACACTGGATCTTGGTACAGGAAATGTTGGATTTGATTTCAATCCATTTGTAGACAGAATCAGAGTTGTTGGTGTGAACGATATGAACTATCGTTTAAATCCAATTACAGGAACTCTTGCAGCAACAGATTCAATGGAAAATTACGCTACCGGAGATATGAACTTCGGAGCTGACCCTTCTATAGGATCAGTTGCGTATACAAATAATTACAACGGTACCGGCTCGACAACTTTGATAGGATTCGATGAAGGCCTCAATACATTTGTTACTCAGACACCGCCAAATGATGGCACTCTGAATACAATTGGAATGTCAGGTCTTACATTGAATTCAAACGATCTGAGTGTTGACATGGATATTTATTTCAATGCAGATTCTGTTATGGATGAAGTTTATTTTGCAGCCAATACAGATTCATCGATAATGGATAATCTTTATACAATTGATCTTGCCACAGGTGCTGCTACACTTGTTGGTCGCATAGGTTCAGGAATTATGGTAAAAGATATTGCTCTTTCTCTTCCTTCCACTTTAACGGCGATAAATGATCTTCAGATTAATTCAATGGATTTGACAGCTTATCCGAATCCATTCCGTGATGTAATAAATGTAACATTCATTGCAACGGTTTCCGGAAACATTTCATTAAGTGTAATTGATATTACAGGAAGATTAATTGAAAGCAAATCTATTAATTCAGAAATAGGTGTTAACAATATTTCTCTGAATACAACGGGATACACTAACGGACTCTACATGATTCGTCTTGAAACTGCTTCGGGAAAATCATCAGGTATCAAGATGATCAAATAATAATCAGACAAATTGAATTTTCTCAAGGGACAGTGGCAGTAGCTACTGTCCCTTTTTTTGATGTAATTTATTTCAAAATTTTACGTTGTGTAACCGATAAGATAGGCAGATGCAAAAATTCTATAACCTATACTGCAGCAATTTCGTATAAATTAAAGTTCTGCAATGTCACACAAAGTCTACGTCATCGAACTCTCTAAAAAAGTTTTCTCTGAAAACTGGAAATTCCGTTCTGCCAATCCGCAGTTTAACGGAGTATTGGAATGTCTGTACGTAGGGATGACTTCTAAATCGCCTGATGAGCGTTTTCTTCAGCATAAAACAGCATATAAAAATTCGAAAGGACACGATCTGTCTTCCTATTATCCATGGAAATATGGTTTGTACTTGAGGCCCTCATTGTACAATGAAATTAATCAGGTAAAAATGAATCGTGAGCAAGCATTAAAAATGGAAGCTAAACTTGCATGGGATCTTCGTAAGAAAGGATATGCTGTCTGGTTTAACTAAACGAAAACTTATTACTTTATCTTATTCACCAGATCAGGATTTCCCATTTTACCTGATTGATAATCTTTGTAGCATTTTTGAATTTCCGATTCGCTGTTCATTACAAATGGCCCGTATGCATAAACCGGTTCATTATGCGGTTGTCCGCCAAGCAAAAGTAATTCGGCGCCCTCTGCACTGAATAATTCTATATTACTATCACCACGCTGATATAAAACAACCTGATTTGCATCGATTGATTTTCTTCCTTCTACTTCCAGCTTTCCATTGATTAGGTAAACGAATGCATTGTGTTGCGGATTCGTTGGTATACTTAACCGGCAACCCGCTTTCATTTTAATATGAAAATAAAATACAGGGAATAATGTTTCTATTTTTGATTTTGCATTAAACATTTCTCCCAAAACAACTTTAGCTGAATAATCCTTTCCATTCAGGTCTGCCATTTTCTCAGTACGATGTACATCAGTTGCCGGCGCAACCCATTTATATTTTGCAGGCATGTTTAACCAGATCTGAAAACCATGATACAGGCCGCCATCATCATACAGCTTTTTACCTGTCTCTTCCATATGAATAGCACCACGTCCGGAAGTGAACATCATAAAATCACCTTTACCGATCTGGAAATCGTAATTGAGACTATCACGATGATGACCTGTGCCATTGAGAAAATAAGTTGTCGGAATTATTCCTGCATGCGGATGCGCATCAACCCGAAGTGGTTTGTCTTTAGGATTCACATGAACAGGACCAAACTCATCAAAGAAAACATAGGGCGATACATAATCATTATTGTCGCCTGCAAAAGCACGTAGAACCGGCAATGTACCCACCATAGTTTTATTCGCAGTTATGATTGTGTAGACCTTTCTGCCTTTTCCCGTCTCCAGCATACCGGAAGTAGCCTTAAGAAATTCCGGAATAACAACCGATGCACCTATGATCGCTGAACCTTTGATGAATTGTCTTCTTTTCATGTGACGTGGAGTTTGGTGCAAAGGTAAACATCTGCCCTTTTACTTTTACGCACAATAACAAAGTCAGAACCGGGATTTGCCTGATTTTGGGATTTTGCTGATTCGCAGTTTGGCAATTTGTTAGGAATTGGGATTTCATATTGGCTAACTCCCATTCAGATAAATCCCAAAATCAGGCAAATCCCGGTTCAGACATTGTTTTCCCATTAACCTTTGCTTTGAAACTTGCTGTTCAACAAAACGCCCATTACCAAAACATCGTCAACTTGCTCGTGGTCGGACTTCCATTTTTCAAGATATTCTGCCAGGAAGAATTTCTGTTCTTCCATTTTCAAATGCTGAATTGAAACTAAGATCTCTTTAAACTTCTTTGTCATCAATTTCTTGCCAAACTCACCACCAAATTGATCGGCATAACCGTCGCTGAAAATATAGAATGTGTCATTCTTTTCTACTAAAATCTCATGTGTCGTAAAATTTTCTTCATGAGTGATCTGCAATCCACCAACCGGAAATTTATTGGGATTATAAACTAACATTTCATTGTTTCTGATAAACCACAAAGGCCTGTTTGCGCCTGCGTATTTCAAAAAGATTTTTCCAGATTATAATGAACATATAGCAATATCCATTCCGTCTGTAGATTCAGTATGTCGCTGATTCAACATGTTGATCATCTCTTCATGGAGACAGTCAAGAATCTTTCCCGGATCTATTATCTTTCGTTCGTTGATGATCTGTGTAAGCAGTGAATTACCGACAACACTTAAAAATGCACCGGTCACTCCATGTCCGGTGCAATCTGCCGCAATTAAAATTGCAGTGTTTTCTATTTTGAAAAAAGAATAAAAGTCGCCACTGACAATATCTTTCGGAAGATAGAAAACGAATGACTCTTTAAAAGAATTCTGAATCTTTTTCTGATCCGGAAGTATGGCTGACTGAATCCGCTTTGCATAATATACATTGTCAGTGATCTCGCGATTCTTTACGCTGATCAATTCATTTTTTATTTGCAACTCCTTTGTTCGTTCATCAACTAATTTTGTCAACTGTTCTTCACGGGTCCGTAGCTGATCGATGATAGATTCATTCTGCTTGCGCAAACGTTTGGTTAGTGCACTGATAATTTTTTTTGCAACCTCCGGCTGACTTTGCAGCAATTCATAAAACAACTCCCGTGTAAAAGGGATCAAATCTATTTTCAATTGCAGTAACTGACATCGATCTTGGACCGGCATCCAATAAAGAAAATTCACCGAAGAAATTTCCTGCTTCGGTTATTGCAACAATGTGATCACCATCATGAACCTTGACCTTACCTTTAGCGATAACAAACATGGAATCGCCGTGATCGCCTTTTTGAATAATAGTTGAATTGGGCAAAAAAGAAACTACCTGCAGTCGATTTGCAACTTGTTCTAAGAGATCTTCGGGCAAACTGCTGAAGATCTCTACTGTTTTAATCAAATTCAAAATTGATTCTTTATTCATACAGAGTAATGAAATTAATTCAGGCTTGTAAGGTATAATAAGGATATGGATTAAATATCAACTCTACTACAATTATTAAATTATTTTATCAATATTCAAATAATTTTAAATAATATTACACTTCAAATAATCTCTATTAACTTGAAACCACTCTCAATTTTTCTTTTTCTGTCCTGGAGTATTTTTCTTCATGCGCAGAAACCAAATATCTATCCTTTAACCGAAAGAGATTCCGTTGTAGATACAATATGGAATAAGACTGTAGCTGACCCTTACCGCTGGCTCGAGAATGTTCATTCTGATAAAACAAATCTTTGGCTTGAAAGCCAGGCAGAGATCAGAGATAAATATGCCAGCAAACTTACTTATAGCGTAGCCGAACATCTTACCAACTATTCAAGGATTCAAATGAAGAGGGTAAATAAGGAGGGTAAATATTATTTTTCATATGGGAGTAGCACATTACTTGAAACTGCATCATTGTATATTCGATCACATGCCGATGAACAGCCAAAACTTTTATTTAATCCAAATACATTAGAAAAAGGCGTAGCTATTACCATCGACGGTATAGATATTTCAGAAGATAATAAAACTCTTGCAATCATTCTATCGCGAAATGGAAGCGACTGGAAAACGATCCGCTTCCTTGATCTGGAGAAAAAAGAATTGTTAAACGATTCCGTAAATTTTGTCAAGTACAGTCCACTATACTGGTCGGGCGACAAAGTATTTTATATTAAATATGATGTTAAAGATGTCTCTGAATCCTTTTCAGGATTAATAAAAATTAAAGCGCTTCAATATCATACTCTGGGAACTTCACAGGACCAAGATTATCCTGTTTATACACCCGAAAGTCTGACCGATTACTTTAGTTTTAAAATTACTCCGGAAAAGAAATATCTGATCTTCACACAAAAATTCAAGAAAGGTGAAAAATTCTCTATTACATGTTCTTATAAAACTCTTCCTCTGAACCCTGATGAAGATTTTAAAATATTTATTGATACTGAAGTAAAAGATGGCGTCAACATTCATGCTGTAGGAGAAATTAATGGCAAATTGCTTGTAGCTACAAATAAATTCGGCAACAATGGCAGTGCTTACCGGTGTGATCTAAATAAGAAAAATGATTTTGAAAAATTTATTCCACAATACAAAGAAAGACTTCAGTCAGTAGTTATCATTAACGAAAACAAAATACTTACTCTCTACAACGGTGATAAAAAATCATATGCATTAATTGCTGATTCTAACGGAAATAAATTAAAATCGTGGAGCATACCGGAAGGTTATTCTTTCAATGGATTCTCCTATACCCGGGGCGATAGTATTTTAGTTTATTATTTCAATTCATTTTTTAGTCCGTCTTCTGTCTATCAGATCAACCTGAATACATTTGAGCAAACTTCACTCTCTAAAACTATTGTACCATTTAGTTTCAAGGACCTGACTACTGAAATGGTTTACTATTATTCAAAAGACAGCACTTTGATTCCGATGTACCTTACTTACAAAAAAGGCATCAAACTAAATGGAAACAACCCAACAATTCTTTATGGTTACGGAGGATTTGGGAATTCAATGCAACCCAATTTTGATGTCAACAATATCGCCTTTCTGAACAGCGGCGGCATTTTTGCAGTTCCAAAACTCCGGGGCGGCGGAGACTTTCCCGGATGGCATGAAGCCGGAAAGAGATTTAAGAAACAAAATACCTTCGACGATTTTATAGCTGCTGCTGAATATCTGATTGCTCAGAAATATACTAACTCTGAAAAACTTGCTGCAATGGGCGGTTCAAATGGCGGATTACTAGTTGGTGCATGCATGACACAACGACCGGAACTTTTCAAAGTGGTAGTTTCACAATCAGGCGTATTAGACATGTTGCGCTATCATAAATTTAATGTCGGATATAAATATACCGAAGAATATGGAAACATTGAAGACTCTCTCGATTTTCTGAATTTGTTGTCCTACTCCCCCGTGCACAATGTAAAATCAGGTGTTGATTATCCCTGCAACATTACTGGTCGCTTCAGATAACGATGACAGAGTAAGTCCGTTTCATTCTTTCAAGTTTCTTTCTCAACTTCAGACGTATGGCGGAACTAAAAATCCTTATGTATTATATTACCAGGAACAAGCAGGGCATTCAGGAAGCGGCGTATTTGACAATCAGATCACAAGGAAAGCTTATGTCTACACTTTTATTTATAAATACCTTGGCATAGAAAGTAAAATTTACTTTGAAGATTAAGAAGCAAATTCCTTCAGCTTCTTTGCAATAAGCCAGGCCTGCACCAGTTTCAACTTACCAAAAGAATATTTATTCCCACACATTTCTCTCGCTGCTTTTAAATCAGTTGAATTGTCAGGAAAAAATGTTCTTATCTTTTCTATCATATCAACTTCCATCACTGTTTCAATCTGGATCAGATTATTCTGTACTGCAAGTGCTAGATGTCCTTCAATGGTAGATTCTGCAAGTTTTCTGATCGCACAAACTTCTTTAATACTATTTCCTGATTTAATGAGGACAATAGTTTCGTTAACTGTTACCGATAATATTCCGGACTTTTTGAATATCGCTTTACTCTTACCTTTAACTTTTCCTTTTTGATTTCCTTTTGAATAATTCAATTCTATGCTATTCTCTTCACAGTAACGGCGAATCATTTTTAATACCTCAAAACCATATAATGATAATTTTGTTCTGCCAAATCCGCCCATTGCAAGCATCGTACTTTCGTCTCCGGGAAGTTGAGCACAACAATTTCGTATTGTCTGATTACTGAAGATCATATATGGCGGGACATCTTCTTCCTCGGCCATTTCATCCCGATACGATGAAAGGAGTTCGAACAATTCCGATTTCTCACCGGAAACTCCTTCCATAGCAGATGAAATATATGTCGACTTCACTTTTTCGAAATTTGCAGGCAAATTCTTTTTCCATACAGACAGATCATTCATACTAAAACCTGATTTACAGAGGTCCGTTTTTGTCTGATTATAAACCATCTGTTCATTCAGTTCTTCCAACACTTTATCAATTGAACGGGCTGTTCGCTTATTGCTGATCTTTATAGGATGCGCAAGCAAAATATTTTTCCATGTAACTAACTGCTCTGAAAAATATTTAGAGGCTTCGCTTACTCTTACCTGAAGTTTCTCATTTGTTGCCGGATCACCGCCTTCATTCCATATCTCCTGAAGCTGTTGTTTAAACTTGTTTGAAGTTGCAAGCAGGTTTTCATGAAGACCGGAAAATTCTCTCAGCCATTTTCGGATAGAATCGTCGGTTAAAAATTCTGAGATCTCTTTATTAAGTTTGATGAGATAAAAAAGAAATTGTTCATACGTAAACACACCAAATAACACTTGCTTCAAATACTCTTCACGTGCCTTTTCAAATAAAACCGGAAGAGATTTTTCATCATGCTTTGTTTCCTGCCAGCTTTTCAGATCAGCATGCGGGCCAAGAAAACGATCGTTGACAGGACTGGTCAATATTAATCCTTCAAGTGAAGTAGCCCTGCTCAATGCAACATATACCTGTCCGTTTGCAAAAGCATTTTCTGCATCAATCACGACTTTATCAAAAGTCAATCCCTGACTCTTGTGGATCGTAATCGCCCATGCTAAACGCAATGGATATTGCGTAAAAGTTCCAATCACTGATTCCTTGATCTCTTTTGTATCAGGATCGACAGCATATTTAACATTTTCCCAGATATATCTGTTCACATTAATCTTGTCACCATTGCAATTAACAACAACTTCATCGTCAGACAGATCTTCAACAATACCGATCTTACCATTAAAAAATCTTTTCTCAGGATCGTTCTTGATGAACATTACCTGTGCACCTTCTTTCAGCACCAATATTTTTTCTGCAGGTACAATATGATCAGGGAATTGATCTTCAATCGTTGCTTCATATTTAAATTCAGCTTTCTTTACATTGTTGAGTTTAATTTCATTTATCTTATTGGCATTTGCATTGTGAGTTGTTAAAGTAATATAACCGTCGCCATCTTTTGAAATGAAATCACTTTTCATCCTGCTATTCAATGCCAGTAAATGTTGCTTAGTCAGAGTATTTTCTCTTAATCCGTTTAGTATATCGATAAAACTTTCATCTTTCTGACGAAAAATCTTTTTCAATTCTACCATTACCGGTATGTTGGCTTTTAAGACCAGGCTATCGAAAAAGAAATTGGAAGAATAATATTCTTTCAGCAACTTCCATTCATTGTCTCTTACGACCGGCTGCAATTGATACAGATCACCGATAAAAAGTACCTGCACTCCGCCAAAAGGTGCCTGCTTATGCCTGACAGTTCGTAGAATAAGATCAATTTCATCGACAGTATAAGAAGCAACCATACTTGCTTCATCTATTACAAGCAATTCGAGTGCATTAAAAAAATTCAGTTTTTCGGAATTGTAGCGCAATCTCGAAAGCAATGTCTTTTTATCTATAGCTATTGTTGTAGGCCTGTTTGCAGGAATGAATGGACCAAATGGAAGGTGAAACATTGAATGTAACGTTATTCCGCCTGCATTTATCGCTGCAACTCCTGTCGGAGCAGCTACAGCCATATTTTTAACCGGATTTTCCTTCAGATATTTCAGAAAAGTAGTCTTACCCGTTCCCGCTTTTCCGGTAAGAAAAATATTTACATTCGTTTCATTTATGAATTTCAAAGCAAGTTCAAATGCTTCTGTTTTTATAGTTTCCATTTTACAAATTTGGATAACAAAGGTAACACATAAGTAAAACGGAAATTCAAATGATAGTTGTATCGGTACATTTTCATACTTATATGCGAATTCTAAAGATCTAGGATATTGGAATATCTCTCTGCGCAAAATCTGCGGGATTTGCGAGATCTGCGGGAGAACAAATCACGCTTTATTTTCTCCCGCAGATCTCGCAAATCCCGCAGATTTGGCGCAGATTTTTTTTTTCACAAGTATGGGATAGACTAAACCGACAACCCATTCGCTACCGCCAAATCCATTATAGAAGCCACAGTTGCTACAATAGAGATCGATAATTGATTGCCTTGTTTGGAATTTAAATTTCCACATTGCATTCCGATAACAATTCCATCAGAAGTAAATGCCGGACAACCACTGGAACCGCTGTACATCAGATTATCTGTTTCATAAAATGTGATCATGTGTCCGTAAAAATTATGTGGAAAATATCCGCTTACAAAACCATGTTGAAATCGTTCCTTAAGGATCCAGATTCCGTTAGTCATTTCGGACAAAGGAAAGCCAAGTGTTCCTATCATGGTTCCTTTATTTACAAAATCATTTTTGATCGAAACCGAATTTGAATAATTACCACCCATGATCCTTAGAAAGGCAACATCGGTTGTCGGATCCTGAAAAATTAATTGTGCAGGCACCGGAGTCTTTCCAATATCAACTGAACAAATCACTTCAAAAAAATTGTGATGAACTCCGGTAGCAAGATCACGCATACCATGAGCAGTAGTGGCAATGATGTTTGGAGCAATTAAAAATCCGGAGCCTAAAGAATAAGTAATCTGCCCCTGATTATTTACTCCGGCTCTTACACCAAAGATGGAACTACTTAATTGAGAACACGCTTTTTGAAACATAGAGTGGGTTTATTTTTCACGTAAAACTTTTTCTGATAGTCACAAAACTAGTATGAAAAGCCTTACATGCAAACCTCATCACTCACAATTACTAACATTCAAAGCAGAAATCACTTCTTCCCTATTCTATACAATCTCCCTTCATCAGTAATTGCATACAATTTGCCATCATTACCCATTGTAATATCACGAAACCTCTGACCTTCGTCTTCTAGTAACCGCTCTTCACCGGTCACTTTATTATTTTCAATTACCAATCTGGCAATATGATTACTGTTCAATCCGCAAATGAATAAATTATTTTTCCATTCTGCTACTTCGGTTCCATTGTAAAATGTCATTCCACTTGGCGATAAAACAGGATCCCAATAATAAACCGGCTGTTCCAGTCCATCTTGCTTTGTAAGGCCTTCGCCGACTTTAAATCCCGTGTATTCCAATCCATAGGTTATTGTTGGCCAGCCATAATTTTTTCCCGGTTGAATCAAATTAATTTCATCGCCACCCTTTGGACCGAATTCATTTTCCCAGATGTCACCGGTTACCGGATGTAATGCAAGACCCTGAACATTTCTGTGTCCATACGAATAAATTTCAGGACGCACTTTCTGATCATTAGCAAATGGATTTCCTGCGGCTGGTTGTCCGTCAGTAGTTATCCTGATAATTTTTCCTAAACCTGAATTCAGATCTTGTGCCTGAGGTCTTGTAACTTTGTCAGAACGCTCACCTGTACTTAACAAAAGATTTCCTGTCTTATCAAAAATCACTCTGCCGCCATAGTGAAGAGTTCCATCGTATGCCGGTGTCGCTCTATAGATCACTTTAACGTTCTCCAGACTCTTCTCATCGACAGACAATTTCCCTTTTGCAACAGCGGTAAGATTTCCTTCAGGCATATTTTCCGAAAAAGCCCAATAGACCATTCTGTTTGTTTTAAATTCTTTATCAAGTGTCAGTCCCAATAACCCTCCCTGACCATCAGAATTAACCGCCGGTATCCCTGTAATTTTTTCACCCACTTTTCCTGTCGGAGAAACAATTCTCATCGAACCACCTTTTTCTGTAATTAAAAATCTGCCATCGGGCAAAGAGACTATTCCCCATGGTTTTTTAAGTTCGTCAGTTAGTTTGGCTGCTTCATATGATACGGAAGTTTTTATTGCTTTAATTCGTGTTTGTCCTGTGAAAGCGGGTCTAAAATCTGAATTAGGTTTTTTCGTTTCAACAGAAACAACTGATGAATCAGAATTTTGATCTTCATTTTTTCCTGTAGGATTTGATCCACATGCATTCAGCATAAAACCGAAATAAGCAACAATGAGAATAATTTTAGTATTCATATTTTAATAATTTAGAATTTAAAGTAAGTCAATTTGTAACTTCCTGACAATGCAAAAAGGAGGCCTCTGTGTAAAAAATGAAATCGATGACGATTAAAAATTAAACATGGAGAACATAGAGGAAAAAAGGGAGGAAAAAGAGAATTAAATCATATTTTATTATGGCCTGCTCAATTAACTTTAAACCATGCCCAGATTGCAATTCCTATCCAAACCAGGCCTTTCAGAAGAAAAAACATAAACCCATAGACACCGACTTTTTTCAGCCAGCTCTTTTTCTCTGTAGGGGTAGTTTTGTCTTCAGGCAAAATCATAATTTCAAAATTGTTTTAAACGAAGGAAATTCCGGCTGTTTTTTCATTCCAACTAATTACAAAATTAAGAATAGTTCCCGAATTAAATAAAACTTAAATTCTTTAACAAATTATATTCCTTTTTATCTGAAAGACTACAATTTGCATTAAATGTACCACAGAATAATGACTCTGAGCCTGTTCCCATTAAATCGAAATTAACTAAAATCAGGTTTTTTTAACCCCATTTTCCAATAATCTCAGCTTGTTGCACGCTCTTACTAATTCATGCAGGTTTAATGTATTTTGAATTTTAAAAACAGTATTTTCCCACTCCAAATACATCCCAAATTTTATGAAAAATTTACTGCTAATACTGGTTATTACTTGCTTCCATTTTTGCTCATTCGCACAATCACAACAACCGTTGACTTCTTCAGAAATTCTGCAGGGAATTAAGAAGTTGAATGTTGTTGGATCTGTGTTATACATTGCAGCACATCCTGATGATGAAAATACAAGACTACTTACTTATCTTAGTAAAGAAAAGAAACTTCGCACCGGTTATTTGTCATTGACTCGTGGCGATGGCGGACAAAATCTTGTAGGAAAAGAACAGGCCGAGCAGTTAGGTATAATCCGCACACAAGAATTACTTGCAGCAAGAAGAATTGATGGTGCAGAACAATTTTTCAGTCGCGCAAATGATTTTGGATATTCAAAAATCCTGAAGAAACTTTTAATTTCTGGAACAAAGACACGATTTTATCTGATGTTGTCTGGATCATTAGAAATTTCAAACCGGATGTCCTCATCTGCCGTTTTCCTACTACAGGCGAAGGTGGCCATGGACATCATACAGCTTCTGCAATACTAGGCTCTGAAGCGTTTGAAGCTGCTGCCGATCCAACACGTTTCGCATGGCAATTAAGATATGTTGATGTGTGGCAGATCAAAAGAGTTTTCTGGAATACTTTTAATTTCGGGACAACAAACACTACTGCAGCAGATCAGGTACAGATCGATGTAGGCGGATTCAATTCTCTCCTCGGTAAAAGTTATGGAGAGATCGCAGCTGAGAGTCGGTCAATGCACAAGAGCCAGGGATTTGGTTCTGCAAGATCGCGTGGAAAACAAATTGAATTCTTCAAACAAATAAAAGGAGATTCAGTGAAAGCTGATGTTTTCGAAAATATAGATTTGACATGGAACAGACTGGGTAATCAAAATGATCTGATAAATAAAATCAATTCATGTATTGCAGAATTTGATCCCGAATTTCCTGCCAAGAGTATTTCTGAATTAAAAATTATTTACAATTCACTACTTGCTTTACCTGAAACAAATAAAAATATTGCATATTGGAAAAAACAAAAATTAAAAGAAACAGAAAATTTACTGCTCAATTGTGCCGGCATCTGGATTGAACCATCTGCAGGAAATTTTTCAGGAATACCGGGAAAGAAAGTAGAAATTACTTTGCAGGCAATAAACAGAAGTGATGCAAATGTAAAGATCAATAGCATTGTTTATTCTGATAAATCAGATACTATTGCTGAAATTCCTCTGAAGAAAAATGAGCTCAGTGTTTTTAAACGAACAATTTCACTGAACAAAAACATTTCTTATTCCAATCCTTACTGGTTGAAGTCTGTACACAATGAAGGATTCTTCACAGTCACTGACCCAATGCTTATTCTTCAACCTGAAAACTCTGCAGCCTATTCTGTAAAAATCAATCTGAATATTGAAGGACTGAATCTGGAGATCAACAAACCTCTGGTTTATAAAAGTGTAGACCCTGCAAAAGGAGAAGTATACAGACCCTTCGAAGTTCTTCCTGCAATTGCAGTTAATTTTTCCGCCAAAGCTTTTACATTTCAAAATGGTAAACCTGCTGGAATTCAATTGAACATAATTGCTAACGAGGACAGTGTAAAAGGAAAAGTCACTCTTAATTTACCTAAAGGCTGGAAAGCTGAGCCGGCGGAATTCAATCTGGAAATATTCTCAAAAAACAATAACAGAATTTTTGAAACAACTATTACACCGCCTACTACCCATTCAGAAGGAACGATTTCTGCTATGGTCATTTCAAATGGCGATTCCATTTCTTATGGTATAAAAAGGATGGAGTACGACCATATTCCATATCAATTTATGCTTAATGAAGCAAAAGCAAAATTGGTGAGTTCCGATATCAAACTTGCAGGGACAAATATTGGTTACATTCCCGGAGCAGGCGATGAAGTTGCAGAATGTCTTGCACAGATCGGTTACAACGTAACTATTCTCAGCGATGAATTATTATCAAAGATCAATCTGAATGGTTTTGATGCAATTGTTACCGGTATACGTGCATACAATACAAATGACTGGCTTCAAAATCATAGTCAGAAGTTACTTGACTATATCAATCAAGGTGGAAACTTTATAGTACAGTATAATACTAATAACAGAATCGGACCGCTGATCTCAAAGATCTCACCTTACCCTTTTAATATTTCCCGCGAAAGGGTAACAGATGAAAAAGCAGAAATTCGTTTCAATGAACCTGCAAGTTCAACTCTTAATTTTCCGAATAAAATTTCTCCGGATGATTTTACAGGATGGAAACAGGAACGCGGAATTTATTTTGCATCAGATGCTGATCCGGCATATCAGAAAGTACTTTCAATGAATGATCCCGGAGAAAAAGCAAATGATGGAAGTTTAATTGTTGCAAAATATGGTAAAGGGAATTTTGTTTATACCGGTCTTGTTTTCTTCAGAGAATTACCTGCAGGAATTCCCGGGGCATACAGACTCTTTGTGAATTTGCTAAGCATACCGAAAAACAATTAGAATGAGTGAAAACCGATCGCATGAAGTAAAAAACTGGAAACGGATCTATCTTTCAATAGTAGTCTTTCTTGTCTTGCAGATTTTATTTTATAACTGGTTTACCGGGTTCTTCAAATGAGTACGATCGACTGGCTGGTAATGGGCATAACTCTGTTTTCCATAGTTGTCTATGGAATGTGGAAAAGCCGTGGAACGAAAAATATCCGCGGATATCTGCTTGCCGATAAAAAACTTCCATGGTATCATGTTGGATTATCAGTAATGGCTACACAGGCAAGTGCGATTACATTTTTATCTGCGCCCGGACAAGCTTACAATGATGGAATGAGGTTTCTGCAATTCTATTTCGGATTGCCGCTTGCTATGATCGTTCTATGTGTCACATTTATTCCGATTTTCCAAAGCCTGAATGTGTATACAGCATATGAGTATCTGGAAAAACGATTTGATATCAAGACAAGAATGCTGACGTCGTTTCTTTTCCTGATTCAGAGAGGTATTTCTACCGGCATTACGATCTATGCGCCTTCGATCGTGCTTTCATCGATCTTAGGAGTTAACATTACTTACACTACTCTATTCATTGGGGGAATTGTAATTTTATATACTGTGTATGGCGGAACAAAGGCCGTTTCACATTCACAACTTTTTCAGATGATCATTATTTTCTCCGGATTATTCTGTGCTGCGTTTATGGTGATTCACATGCTGCCGGAAAATATCGGCTTGGTCGATGCGCTTCACATTGCAGGGAAAATGGAAAAACTGAATCTGATCGATACCGATTTTGATCTAGACAACAGGTATAATATCTGGTCGGGAATCATTGGTGGCTTCTTTTTGCAATTGTCGTACTTCGGAACGGATCAATCGCAGGTAGGTAGATATTTAACAGGCAGTTCAATAACACAAAGCAGACTTGGGCTGATCATGAATGGATTTGTGAAAATTCCAATGCAATTTTTTATACTGTTAATTGGTACGCTCGTTTTTGTCTTCTATCAATTTCATCAACCACCGGTTTTTTTCAATGAAGTTGAAGTAAAAAATATCCGCAATAGCGTTTACAAAGAAGATTTCAATAAACTTGAGTCTGCCTATGTTGAATTGCATGGAAGCAAAATTGTTCATCTGAATAATCTTAAAACCGGAATCGATTCAGAGAACGAACAACTGATAGATGAATCACGGAAGCAACTACAACACACAGAAAAAAAAGAGAAAGAAATTAAAAAGTCTGTTACAGATCTTCTTAAAAAAAATAATGTTTTAGCAGATGTGAATGACACTAATTATGTTTTCCTGAGTTTCGTTACAAAACAGTTGCCGGTTGGAATGATCGGATTGTTAATTGCGATCATCTTCCTGGCATCAATGGGCTCAACGGCCAGTGGCTTGAATTCTCTCGCATCAACAACGCTCGTAGATATAATAAAACGTCTGATCAAAAAAGATGAAAGCAGCCATTGGTATTTATCGGCTTCACGCTGGGCTACTGTCGGCTGGGGATTATTTTGTGTCGTCATTGCAATCTATGCCGGGAAAATGGGTAACCTACTTGAAGCTGTTAATATTCTCGGATCACTATTTTACGGGACGATACTTGGAATCTTTGTTGTGGCATTCTACATGAAAAATGTTGATGGCAGATCTGTATTCTATGCAGCAATTCTTGCAGAAGTCTTTGTATTTATTTCCTGGAAACTTGATCTGACTGCTTTTTTGTGGTTGAATGTGATCGGGTGTTTACTGGTGATGGGTTTTGCATTTGTTATACAGAAGCTTAAACCGGACTAGGATTTATTGGATTTAAGGATTAAAAGATTATCATGGAAGATATCCGGAATTTAAAGGATTTCGGGGTTACCGGGAACTTGAATTAGAAGGAAAAAAAATGGACTTATAAATTAACATAAATCATTTACGTCAATCCATAAATCCATTTTATCAGAATCAAAAAATCTCGGTAATCCCGAAATCCATTAAATCCCGGTCAAAATCTCCTGTTATTAAATAACTAAGAAATCCTATAATCCATTAATCCAAATAATCCTAGTCTTACTTGGTTCCTTTAGCTTCAGCGATCAGCTTCTCATTCAACTTCACATAATCAGCATTGCTATCTTCTTTCGCAGCTGCCATCGATTTTTCTGCAGACTCAACAGCGCCTTTTGTATCTTTCATCTTCATCTGAATTTTTGCTTTCAAGTGCATCATCCAGTATGCTTTTGGATTTTGTTCAGTAGCTGTGTTTACCCACGTAAGAGCTTTAGTAAGGTCTTTGTTATTTTCATAGTAGTAATTTGCTGCCTGAAAATATGGACGCGAATCTTTTTCTAAAGCAGCTTCAATGTTTTTCATAACCTTCTCGTCAATGTCAGTTGATACACCGAAAGAAACTTTAGTCATATCCCAAAGTAGATCGATACTTGCTGTTGTTGCAGTCATATCACCAACATTAATCGTAAATGTTTCAAATTTCATAGGAGACGCTGAAACTTTTCCTTTTACACGAAGAGCTTCTTCTGTTGCTTTGTATTCAGCAGTGTTTCCGCCCAACGTAAGATCTTTGTAGAATAAAATATCCCAACTGTCTTTATTAGGAATTGTATACAAAGCATATGTTCCTGCTTTAAGTGCAACACCTTCAATTTTTACATCATCACCGAAAGTGATCTTTGTAGATTGATTTGCTCCTGTTCTCCATACTTTTCCATAAGGAACTAGATCTCCATAAATTACTCTGCCTTTAACGCTCGGTCTTGAATATTCGATCTTGATATTTGACAAAGCAAAAGCCTGGTCAATAGTTTGAGTTGGACTCGGTGCCGGAGTCTTCAACGCTTGCGCATTCGATGGGAAGATCGATGCGATCTGCACTATTAATAATAATGCAAGTGTGTGTGTAAGTGATTTCATTTTCATTGTTTATCGGGTTGGTTAAATTAGGGTGCAAAAATAACGATTATTTTGCTACTAAAAGATTTCAGATGCAAATGATATAAAATGCTGTAATCTAGCAATATGCAAGCTTTATGGCATCTGTTTTTTCGAGTAAATTTATAGACTCCGATTTTTGATTAATTAAAGGACATAACTGACTTTTAGTTAAACAATAGATTAACAGTTAATTATTTATATTTGTTTTGATAAAACCTTATAACAATGAATAAATTCATTTCTTCCTTTAATTTCGTTATTTTAACTCTTATAATTTCAGGAATAATTTTCTTAAAACCACAAGAAGGATTCGCACAAAGATTGTCATCAAGTAATCATCATAGTGCTATAATATGCGCTGATGGTACAGTACAGTCATGGGGATTGAATCTGGATGGTCAACTTGGAAATGGTTTAAATACAAATACTAATTTTCCGGTAACTGCTCTAATTGATAGTGTAATTTATCTATCAAGTGGTGGCGCATCAGCAAATGGATATACACTCGCAGTAAAATCAAATGGCACAGTTTGGGCCTGGGGTGGCAATACTTATGGCAATCTGGGTGATGGCACCTACGTTTCAAGGAATACTCCCGTGCAAGTGCCAAACCTTATCAATATAAATTCTGTTGTTGTTCCAACTGTTCAGGTCAGAGCATTCTCTCTTGCTTTAGATAATGATGGCATTATATGGGCATGGGGAGAAAATAACTCCGGTGTATTAGGAAATGGAACTACAAATAATAGAATTACTCCGGGACAGGTACCCGGATTATTTAATGTAAAAAAAATTACAGCCGGAGGATCCGGAAATGTAATTGCTTTGTGTGAAGACGGATCTGTATGGACGTGGGGCGAAAATAATTTGGGACAACTGGGTGATGGAACAACAACATCTAAACTCACACCGGTACAACTACTTGGTCTTCCACCCATGATTGATATAGCAGCAGGATTTCAACATGGACTAGGTCTAAGTGTGGATAGTAACGTTTGGGCTTGGGGAGTAAATTCTGCAGGTGAGATCGGCGATGATTCTTTGATCACTCGTTTAAATCCAATCAGATTATTTTCCCTATCAGGTATTTCAAAAGTTTTTGCTGGCTTCAGAACATCATTTGCCTTAAAAAATGATTCATCTTTATGGGCATGGGGAGTTAATAATTATGGTCAACTTGGAATTGGAACATTAGATTCAAGCTTACATCCGGTTCAGGTTCTCACGAGTGATATTACAGATATAGGAGTTGGGGGATATCAGGTTCTTGCTCTCAATAAAGACGGTCGATTGTGGTCATGGGGTCACAATGTTAATGGACCTTTAGGTGATAGTACAAATATCGACCGTTCTATTCCCGGATTGACAGCCACTTTATGTTATATACCTTCACCTGAACAATTTTTTGAACATAGAATACGGGGAATAATTTATCACGATTCAAATGCTGATTGTAATGAACAACCCTCAGAGTTAAAATTCCAATTTGTTCCGGTTTACTCTTCACCGGGAAACATGTATGGCTTCTCTAATTCATCTGGTTATTATTCAATCAAACTCCGAGATTCAATCAATTATTCAATCACCCCTCTACTGAATGCATATCATTCAAGTATGTTGACAAATCCATGTCCGCCTTCATATAATGTCACTTTAAATAATCCTGACTCAAGAGATACTTCAGGTTTCAATTTTGGATTCACTGGAAATCCTTGTCATTTGCTTATGGTTGATCTGAGTAGTACTCCTAAGAGAAGTTGCATGCTCTCTAATACTATTATCAGATACAGTAACACCGGTATAACACCTGCGTATAATGTTACCATCCATGTTAAATTTGACCAGGACGATATTCCTGTTTCTGCTTCATTACCATATACAATTGATGTTTCAGACAGTTCAATTGTTTTTGAAATAGATACTCTTAATCCGCAGCAAACAGGAAGCATTCAAATCAGAGATTCAATTGCGTGTGACACCGATTTATTCGGTTTGACAAAATGCACAAAGACCTGGATACTCCCGGTGAACCAATGCTTAATTGACTCAACGACCGGCCCGACATGGGATCAGTCTTCCGTATACGTTACCAGTATTTGTGTCAACGATACTGTTATCTTTCAAATCAAAAATAACGGAAGCAACATGGCTGTTCCAAGTAACTACAGAATTTTTGCCGATAATAATCTGGTACAAACAGGGAGTTATCAGTTGATGGCAGGTGATAGCATCTTGATTTATTTTGCATCTGCAGGAGCAACTGTTCGTCTTGAAGCTGATCAAACTCCCGGTCACCCCGGAACAAGTTTGCCAAGAAGCACCATCGAAGGATGCGGTGTAAATCTTTCAGGATTAATTTCAACTAATCAGGTTAACAATGCTCCAATGGACGATGAGGATGTTGACATTGAAATTGATTGCATCATGATTACTGGATCTTATGACCCAAATGACAAATCTAATTCTCCTTTGGGCATTGATTCCATTCACCTTGTCACTCCCGGAACTCCAATTGATTACACTATACGTTTTCAAAACACAGGAAATGATACTGCTTTTAAGGTAGTTATCATAGATACACTTTCAAATGACTTTGATCTTTCTACTTTAGAATTAGGGGCTGCTTCACACAATTATGTAGCAGAATTAAGTGGGCAGAATATTGCAGTGTTGAAGTTCATTTTTGACAACATCCTTCTGCCGGATTCAAATATTGACGAATTAAACAGTCATGGTTTAATTAAATACAAAATTAAACCAAAGAGCAATGTTGCTTTAGGAACTCAAATTAATAATGTCGCTGACATCTTTTTTGATTTTAATTTTCCTATAAAAACAAATACAAGTTATTTCACTTTAGGAAATTACTCAACCGCTTCAGTAAAATCTCTGGAGAAATATAAAACACTCGTAACAGTTTATCCAAATCCATCTTCTAATTTAATAACATTCAAATCAGATCTTAATCAACCGTTCAGATCCATAACAATTTATAGTACTGATGGAAAAGAAATTCAACTACAGGAATTTAATCTGAGTCAATCCGAAATCACATTGTCTTTAAATAAGCTTTCTAAGGGAATCTATTTCGCTAAATGTGAATTTAAAAATGAAAGTCATATGGTAAAATTCATAATTAATTAAAAGGAAGAAGAAAAACTTTTATAAATTGGATTATCAAAACTAAACTCATGAAAATACCCTTTCTTCTTTTATCCTTGTTTATGATCTGCTTTATGCCTGAAGTTAGTGCGCAAAATAATAATATAACTTCAGGCTCATCCATCGATGCAGTTACTTGCGCTGCGAATACTTTCTACGGTTTGACATCAACAAATGAAATTGTTTCATTAACGATCAATGGTTCTTCTGTAACTAACAATGGTGTCATTTCAACTTCAATGAACAATATAAATTCCCTTGCAGTGGGAAATGATCTGATCAATGGAACGAGCCAGCATATTTTCTATTCCTCAAATGTTGACAGCATAACATACAACGATGGCACCATTTGGAATCCTGTTTTATTCGATCCTGTTACATATCATAATGCAGGTGGGGCAGGATCTTTTGTCTATTATATGTCCAACGCTTTTCCATCCACTATCTCGCGTTTTACGGGAACCGCACTAAACACAATTCTTATCGATAGCAACCTGACATTTACTGTTGCTGATATAGGAGTTTCAAACTACGGTACCATTTACTATTTCTCAGGTACAGGTGCATCTACTCAATTTATGTATGAAATTTCTTCAACAGGAAATTTACTGAATACATATCCACTTAGTCTGTTTTCAGCAGCAGCATATGGCTGCTTTGTTATGAATAATACAATCTATGTTGGAATAGGGCCATCAGGTTCTCCTGCAAATTCAATTATTCCAATAACCATTAGCGGAATGAATGCTACTGTAGGTTCACCTATATCAATGCCTGCGATCAACTTTAAAGATCTTGCTAGTTGTATAGGAGAAGTAACTGATGTTACTTCAGTTAACAATTCAGAGAATATAGTTGTTTATCCAAACCCTGCTTCTAATATTTTCCATTGTGAAATTCCGGGAACAGGGTTGGTTGAATTCAACATCTCTGACGTTTCCGGAAGAATATTTTTCTCCAAAAAATTTAAATCCGGAAAAAATGAAATCGATTTAAGTCATTTAGCAAATGGAGTATATTTTGCCAAATTCATATTTAAGGACGAGATCATAATTAAAACGATTCAGAAATTTTAACAATTTCGATTTTCAGCTTCAGGACAACTGTTAGATAAGTTAACATTAATTTAAAAGATTTGAATGCAAGAATGTCTACATTGCGATGTTCACAAATTCAAATCATGAAAATTATCTTTGCACTATTGACAACTTGGATCTCATTCACTAAAATTTCAGCTCAGATCCTTCCCGGCTGGCAATTCAACAGTTTGAGCGGCTACAATTACTATCCTACAACAAACATTATACACGATGGAACGAGCACATTTGTTTGTTCGCAATCGACCGACCCTCTTAAAGTGGCCTACATTTATAAATTAGATGATAATGGCAATTTAATTGCGCAAGACAGTATACATAATTTCGACTATTCCATTCTGGACCATAAACGAATGGTCCGTGATAATTCAGGTGCTATATATCTATGCGGAAATGAATATGACGCTTTTCTGAATAAAACTATCAGACTGATCAAATTTGATTCATCTTTAAACAGAATCTGGGATGTAAATTTTCTTGATTCAAATTCGCAATCCAGCGCAGCAACCGGTTTATTGTATTCATCAACCGAAAACAGAATATCTCTTGTAGGAGAAAAATATGATTCGATGGATCATACAATTATTCTCAAATATGATACTTCCGGAAATTTATTGTGGGAATCTATCGATACACTGACAAATACTCTATCCTTAACGTCATATACAATTGACAACATTGGAAATGTAATTTTGGGTGGCTATGCTTTTATTAACGGAATTGGTACCGCTGAAGATTTTGTGATATACAAAACAAATACTTCCGGTTCACTGGAATGGCTGGTAAGAGAAAATGGCAGTTCAAATTCTGATGATATGTTATTTGACCTCTGTGTGGATTTCGAAAACAATATTTATGCTTCAGGAATTTTTGAAGATACAGTCCGGCAGAAAATCTTTAAATATAACTCTGCAGGGAATCAAATCTGGACGAGAAACCTTCCTCAGATCAGCTTTACCAAAGTTGCAGCAGATCTTGCAGGTAGTCTTTATATTGTAGGACTTGATACTGTTCCTGAACATGAATTTGCTGTCTTAAAATACGATTCTTCCGGAAACTTCATCCACTCAGCCTTTAGTGACCTTCCTGATTTCAATTATTACAATCAGGATTATTTCGTAAGTATTCAGACAAACGATTCCGGGAATGTCTTTCTTTTGAATAATGCTGATTCCTCCGGCAATTATAAATGGCTGGCTGCAAAGCTGGATTCAACCTTAAATTTAAAATGGGCTTTCGTCCACCCTAATTCAACTATTAATCCGGCCACGACAGGTGCATTGTGTGTTGTTGATGACGGAATAATAGTTGCAGGAAGAATCGATAATTTTTTGAGTGTAGTGCATTTCGAAGAAACCTTTTCAAGTGCAATTGAAAAGAACACATCCGACAATAATTTGTTTTTGTGGCCTAATCCCACTAGTTCGATTTTAAATATCTCAGCTACAAATATAAATACCGGATATTTTCAATTAAAAATTTACGATGTAAATTCAAAAGTATTACTCGAGAAAAATTTAAATACAGGAAATTCAAATTACTTTCAACAGGATCTTTCAGATTTTCAAAGCGGGTTATATTTTTTAACACTTCTGACAAAGAACTCTTTCTATTCAGGTAAATTCATAATTGAATAGTTGATTTGTAAATTGATAAAATAAAAAGGCTTCGTTAAATTAACGAAGCCTTTTTATTTTTAGAAGAAATAAGATTACTCTGTCTTAACAACTGAGATTGTTCTTTTTTCATTCTCAGAATATAATTCCAGGAAATATAATCCCGGTGAAAGTTCTTCACCGAAAGCAATTTCGCCATTTAAATTTTCCTTGAGACCTACTAACAATCCATAGGAATTATATAACCTGAATGAAATAATGTTCTCAGCATTAAAATGAAAATCATCGGAAGTTGGATTTGGATACACAATTACTTTTCCCAGTTCGTTTTCTGTTTCTCCGATATTTCTTGTTCTATCAAACGACTGATTGAACATTGCATCGTTAACGCCTGTTAAACTAAGTTGCGGTGTAGAATTTACAGGCGATGAAATTTTCGTTACAAAAAAATCTGCCCAAGGCTGATTAGGATACCCAACTAAAGTAAATGAACCGAAAAGCGCCGTGCCGTTAAACAGACCGGTTGTATAAACAAATCCTTGCGAATTCGTTGCAACTGCAAGTCCAATATCACGTCGTGTTCCACCGTAAGTTTTCACCCATTTGATCGACCCATCAGTTCCATATGATGCAACGATTACATCTTTGTACCCTGCAAACGAATATGCTTTACCACTGATCGAACCGGCTGTAGTTACAAATCCAGTAACGTGTACGCGGTTGTTTATTTTGTCCACTGCAATTCCATGTCCTACATCTTCGCCGCTGCCACCAAATTTCTTTGCCCATTGAACACTACCTGACGAATTATACTTTGCAACATATACGTCTCTGCTTCCACTTGTTGAATTCAATGTAGTAGAACTGAATTTTGTTTGTGCAGCGAAAGAACCGGTCAGATAAATATTTCCGGATCCATCGAGAGCAATTGCATTTGCTTCAGTAGTATCACAACAATCACCTGCTGCTTTTACCCACTGAAATGAACCACTTGAATTATACTTTACGAGAAACGTACTGTACTTCCCTGAATTTGTAATTGTCGTTCCATGAAATCTCGCAGGTGACGTCATTCCACCTGTTACGAATACATTCTCATTCGCATCAATAGCAATTCCATGCCCGCGGTCCTGTCGCGATCCTCCGCCACGTTTTGCCCAGATGCCATTTCCATTCGAATCAAACTTAGCAGTGAAAATATCGTTTCCGCCATCGCTGCTTATTGTACTCGGACCAATGGTCATTGAATTAGAAAAATTTCCCGTCACATAACAATTTCCATTTGGAGCAACTGCAATCGCACGGCCTTTGTCACTGCTGTTTGCATCTCCGAATTTCTTAGCCCAACGAACATTCCCATTGGCATCATACTTTGCTATAAAGATATCGTTACCACCGGATGACGTTAAACTTATCGTCGAACTGAACCGAACAGTTTTTTCGATCTCACCGGTTATGTAAACATTATGCTGAGCATCGATCCCAATTCCCATTCCGATATCTCCATCGGTCCCGCCTGCACTTTTTATCCAGATAATGTTCCCGCTGGAATTGTATTTTGCGACGAAAATGTCATGTGAACCATAAGATGACAAAGTACGATTATCAAATACAGAAGTGTATTCAAACTGTCCGGTTACATACACGTTACCGGAATCGTCAGCAACAATAGCATTTCCGTTTTCGAATCCTTGCGAAATTCCTTTTTTCGCATAATGGACTGTCTGAGCGTTAATGTTTAACATCAGGCAGAAAATTGCAAATGCCGAAGTGAAAAGTAGTTTTGTTTTCATTTTATTATGTGGGTTTTTTTGAACGATTTGTCTAAAGTAAATACTGCCGCTAATTTACGGCTTCTGTAAAAATATTAAAATGACTTTTACGATAAACTTCAATTATATTTTTTCATTAATTATTTTTTACATATAGAAAGCAGCAAAAGTAACGTAATAACTGTATAAAAGTTGCAATCATTCTATATTAAATCAATCTTATTCATTTTCGGATTTAATCAATAATAATTTTTTTTACTTGAGACCCGGAACCCGATGTTATCTCAGCAAAATAGATTCCTTTCGAGAAATTTGATATATCTATTTCACTATGCATTGAAAATTCTCTTTGCAATAATTTCCTGCTATGGATGTCAAAAATTCTTATGACTGTACTACCCTTCATTGAGACCTGCACATTAATTTTATCAGATGCAGGATTTGGAAAGATCACAACAGATTCTGCAGATAATAAATCGTCCTGAACTTTCAGCAGATTACAGTAATCCGGAGAAACAGAAGTACTGAAAGTGATAGACAATCCATTAGAAGGAGAAAATGATTCCGGTGCATAATTATACTGATGTGAACTTGAAATATAGCTATTACCTGTAACAACGGGTAAATTTTGATCTACAATACACTGGCTGTTTAACATAGTATCAAACCTGATTTCAACAGTATCAATTGTACATACAATTTCATTATTAGAAATTGAAATTGACCTTATATTACTTACTGACATGAGACTTGGCCAAAGTTTCGAAGCTAAAACATTTCCTGTAGGTGAAATTTTCATTCCGGCAAGACCTTGAATGCCGGGAATAGAACAATAGCAAAATAAGTAACTATTTCCTGCACTGTCACAAATCATTTCGAGTTCAAAGAACTGCCCTGATCCGGTAGCTTTATAATCTGACCGCCAGATTACATTACCATTGTCATCAAATTTCGTCAGAGTTGTGAATTCATCACCCCCAGGAGAGGATGGGCGATGATTTACGCATACAAGATAGGTTGAATCCGGAAGTAATGTCAATTTTCTGATTGATGCAACGGAGCCATACCAAAACCCCAATTCCTGAACATAATTCCCAAGACTATCAATTTTAAAAGCATCTCCGTAATGTGTAAAGCCGGGAGCGTACTCCGAAATCACCCAGGCTCCATTAAAATATGAAGGGTAAATATCATAAGGAGTGTAACTATTCCCGGGAAATACTGAACCTGAAACCGTAAAAATTACATTTCCTAACGTATCCATTTTAATTATTGAAGGATAATAGGTATGCGGAAATGAATAATCCCGTCCCTGCATTTCTAAAACATACAAGTATTTTCCATCAAATGCCGATCCAATTAATTCGTTTCGATAAGTTGAAGCGGGGATTATAAAACCTCTGAAATCTTTTACCCAAACTGAATTTCCGGATATATCGACTTTAAAAACACATGTGTCGTTAATTCCATAAGTTTCAGAAATACCATCTATAGTATTTGCAAATTTAAATGTTTGAGAATAGGAACTCAGGAACATTGAAAAGAAAAAAGAAAGTAAAATAAAGTTACGTAACATAGCAGAGAGATTTATTCAACAAAGTTAAAGAAAAGAAAATCCCTCGTATTAAACTTTGGCCAATGCCAGTATTCGATAGGCAGCTAACTTAATTCTATCAGTTAGTATTCAACATAAATTCCTTCTCAATGATCACATCCAGTTTTTTAAACCCTTCCATCCCTTTCACAATATAATCATATGCACCTTTCTTTTTTGCCAATTCAATGATCCGTGTATTGTCTACTGAAGTGTGCATGATGATAGCTGAATTCGGGCTGATCTCTTTCAATTTTACCAGGATCTCCAATCCGTCCTTTGAATTGGCTACTTCTGAATCCAGAAAGTAATCCATTAAAATCATGTCAGGAGAGATGCTGGATAGGATGATCTCTTTCAGACAATCATCTCCATTTGGAAATCCCTTTACTTCAATTCCGGGATACTTTTCAAAATAATCCATCAGCATTGAACGCTCGATTGGATTGTCGTCAACAACGAAAATAGTACCTAGTCTTCTTGGGGCAGTGGGTGTGAATGTGAGTTTAATGCCTGACATAAAAATGTGTTTTGAGTGCGGCAAAAGTAAAGGTTTTATTGGATTATTTTGGAATGCATAGCGAATTAATTGAAAAATAATGCTTGAAATTGAGTTGTTTTCAGCATTAATTCCCGAATTACCGGTCTGTATTCTTATTTATGACACATTCTATTGAACATAGAATCTCAAATCCTATTGAATTGAAAAAGTAAAACTATCTGCGGGTTCCTGCGCCGGTGGTCGAATTTTCTGCCGGATAAATACAGTATCTGAAACAACTTTTCTTGTCACCTTTGTTTCTATTGTATCCTTTTTATTGTAGTACACTGTATCTCGTATAACATTGTAATGGTACACTGTGTCTACCTTCTCTGAATCCGGGAAAACAGACTGTACTTCCGAAGGATCAAGTTTGCCTGTTGAATACAAATACGCAACAATTGCTATTACTCCTGCAATTATTATCATTGAAAAACCACCACCACTTCCGCCGCTACTTCCTTTTCCGGATTTAGTTGGTTTGTATTTATCAAAACCATTTTGCTGCTCAACATTTTTTTGGATAGCAGTCAGACTTGACATTAATTCAATACGACCGGCAGACTGAACAATTGACAAAGCTTCAAAATGTGATTTCGCTGCAGAAGCAAAATCAACATCTTTCATCTTTGACTGCAAGACAGCAAGCTCTTCACTTGTTAATTCATTTCTGAAATAACGATCGAGTAATTCAATATCTGTTTGATCCGGTTCCATTATCTCTTTTCAACAACCAATTTCTTTAATCGTTGAATGCATTTATATTTTTGATTTTTTGCTGTGTCTGCATTAGAATAGTTTAATTCCAGACTTATCTCTTCCATCGATCTCTTTCTGTAGTAAAAAAGGATCAGCAGTTTTCTGCAAGCTTCACCAATTTCCGCAAACAAATTTTTTATATCGATGTCTTGCGAAAATTCAGATTCACTTTCTTCTACCCGTATAAAATCTTCGAAGTTTTTTAATTGAACATTCTTCCTGCTTGCATTTAATTTCTTCAGCCATTGATTTCTTGCTACAGAATAAATAAATGTTTTAAGTGAACAGCTAATATGAAGTTTTTTATCCCTCACCTTTTCAAAAATTATGATCAACGTTTCCTGGAAAATATCAGAAGCGTCATCGTAAGTCCCTGAATTTTTTTCAACCAGATTTCTGATCATATTAAAGTGCGCTTTATACAAATAGCTGAAAGCAGCGGAATCAGATCCCGCGATCAAATCAAGCAATTCAGTATCGGTATAAACAGCCATATTCAGATTAATACAAAAGTTGGCGAAAGGTAACCCAAAACAGGAATTATAAAAATAATTATTTCTCTTCGGGTTACTTCTTTGTTTTCGGGGGTACTAACACTAAAATAAACTATTAAAATCCATTCAACATGAAAAAGCTCCTCACCTTATTATTTCTTGCCACTGTTGTTCTGACTGCTTGTCACCGCGAAAAACTTCAGGTCAATGATCTTTACTCTACTTTATACTCAAAAGACAATCTTCCTACTACGGGGTATTCAATAGATGCCGGCAAAGACACAGTACTCATTGGCAAGTCAGGAACGAAATTATTTATCGCCCAAAACACCTTTACTGACCTTCATGGAAATGTGATTGACGGAGAAGTTAAGGTTGAATTACGGGAAGCTATCTCAAACAGCGACCTTGTACTAGGCAATATGACCACTACATCAAATGGACAGATTCTTCAGAGTGGCGGCATGGTTTACCTGAATGCTCAATCGGGTGATCGTCAATTATCAATAGCTGAAGGCAAATCAATTGGTATATCAATTCCATCGGACAACAAACAATCTGATATGAAAATCTTCTCGGCAAAAATTGACAGTTCGGAAACGGAATTGAATTGGGTGGATCCTGAAGACAAAATTCAGGAAATTAACTTTAGTGAGCCCACTGCTCAATCATCAGATATGTATTCTGATTCATTAACGCCTGTGATCGCTCACAATTCCAATTACGATTTAGCTAAAGCTGAGAATTATATATCGCAACTGGTTCCGCCAAAGAAACCGGAATCAATAAAAACAGAATCCGATACAATCTTATCTCTGGATTTTGATCCTGTTCAATTTCCTGAACTGGCACAATATAAAAATGTAAAATTCAGATTGCGCAATTCACCAAATTACGATCCTAAGGATGCAGGCAAAACGTGGACTAATGTTGACCTCAAAAAAACCGATGAAGAAGGCATTTATCTGATCACATTTTCCTCTGTGCTTTCTGAAGTGATCGGCAATAAAAAGAAGTTTCATACCGCGTATCGCCCGGATTCACAGGAGAAGATTATAAGAAAGCTCTGGCTGTTTACAATAAAAAATTCGAACAATACGAATATGCAAAAGCTTCTATCGCTGAAAAGAAAGCTGAAAAAGAAAGAAGGGATAAAATAGCATTCGAGGAAAATCAAAGAAAACTCAAAGTGCAAAATGAAACTTTTCAAAGAAAATGGATTTCTGACTCAACAGCTCAGGCCAATGCAGTACGAAAAAATGCGTCAAATAATTTGTTAACGAGTCTGCAATCAGCAACTAACATAAACAGAAATATATTTTTACGAAACGCTGTTAATGCATATATCTTTGACGTAACCTCACTCGGCTGGAGCAACATCGACAAATATTATCAGGACCCTCGGATGAAAACTGTAGACATTTCAGCTGACATTTTTGAAAAAACAGAATTCGATGCAGTTTTTGTCACACTGCTTTTGAATAATCAGAAGGTTTACCTGAGAGGACTACAAGGGCAAGAAAATAAATTTTCATTTGATTATGGAAGTGGCTCAAAATTACCTCTTGGCGAAGAAGCTACAATAATTGCAACAGGATTTAAAAATGAAACTCCTTTTATTTCAATTCAAAAAATAATTATCAAAGAAAGTCAGAACTTAGAACTAAAACTCGAGCAGACTAACATAAGTGAAATGAAAATCATTGTTGACAGAAACGTCTGATATAATTCATCTCACAACTTTTTCATGGGAACACCGGATGGGCTCATTTCACTTTGGGAAATGGGCCTTGATGGTGTTCTTTTATTTATCTCCGGATCATATTTCTTCCTACAATTTTCTCTACTGCCGAATCTTTGAAACTTCTGCTCATTTGCAATTGAATTGCTTCAAGGATTATTGTATTTCCATCTATACTTTTAATAGCATTAATTGACACGATCATCGATTTGTGAATCCGTACAAACTTCTCTACAGGCAACGACTCTTCAATTCCTTTGAATGTCATGTAGGTTATATATTTCTTTTCGTTAGTATGAATAACAACATAATTCTGCAAAGCTTCAATATGACTTACTGAATTATACAAGATCCTTTCAATTTTACTTCCACACTTTACATAAAAATGTTCATAAGCATTTCCTGTCGGAGTTTTTGAAAAATGCGTTACGTTTTTCATTAAATAATATTCATACGCTTTATAACTGGCTTTCATAAACCTATCACGCGAAATTGGTTTTAACAAATAATCAATTGCATCCAGGGCAAATCCATCGACTGCGTATTCAGAATAAGCAGTAGTAAAAATAATCATTGGTGGATTCTGAAGAGACCGAATAAAATCCATTCCATTCATCTTAGGCATTTGGATATCCAGAAAGATTAAATCCGTAGAATTTTCCTTTAAAAGATTATACGCTTTAAATGGGTTTTCTGCTTTTCCTGACAGTTCAAGAAATTCCACATCATGGATATATTCTTCAATTCCCTTTCTGGCTATTGGTTCATCGTCGATGACCATACATTTTAGTTTATTCATATCTTAATTCCAGATTAACTTCAAATGCTTTATCACTCTTACTGATCTGTAAATTATGTTTCCCGTTATAGATCAGCTCCATTCTTCTTTTAACATTTTCCAGTCCGATTCCACTATTTTTTTTATCGTGCTGTGCCACGCAATTATCGATCGTATTGAAAACTCTGAAACTAAATCTTCCATTAGATCTGAATAAATTTATTTCGATCGCATTTTCAATTTCAGAATTGTTGCTTACATGTTTAAATGCATTTTCCACAAATGAAATCAGGATCAGCGGTGCTATACAGAATTGCTTTACTTCTTCTGAACAATTAAATGAAATCCTGAAATTGTCTTCTTTTCTCAGACTTTGCAGCTCAACATAACTTCTCAAATAGGCGATTTCCTTTTCAATAGCTATTTCGTTGGCCCTGCAATCATATAATTGATATCTGAGCATTTCTGAAAATTTTACAAGACTGTTTCTCGCAGCAGTATTTTCCTTTTCTATCTGAAAAAAAATAGTGTTGATAGAATTAAATAGAAAATGCGGATTGATCTGAGCATTGAGAAAATCAAGTTCAGCTTGAGTTTTCTCCTGAATCAGCAGCGCCATTTGTTTGTCAGTGAGAATTCTGTTTTGAAGCAGCTCAATACTTATACCAAAAAGTGTTCCGACAAATATGACAATGTAGGTATTGAATACCTGATAGAATAAACTTTTTGATAATTGAATAAATTCCGGAGTAAGTGTTCCACGAATGCTGTGTACTTGCCAGTCAACAAATTGCAAGAACAAACTGAATATGATATTACAAGACAAGAAAGAAATCAGAAATAATATAAATTGTTTTTTGTATAAAAGCCGGGGTACAAAAATCCGATTGATGATCCTAGTTGCAGAAATGATCGATGCCATATCGATGATCACGAGAATAAAAGTCGTAAAGAATGAACCATCAGTTGAACAGATCCATCTATACAGGATAAGGATTAGAAAAAACACTAACGTACCTATAATTTTTAGCGGCTTCATCAAATGCAGTTTACACAATGTTATGGTAATTATGTGTCACGCTTAAGTAATTTAGATGAATGACATTTTCTATATGACAAAATACCATTTTCATAAAACGAACAGCAAACCTTGCCGATATGATTAACTAAACAACAACAGTGATCAGTCGTCAAGAATTATTGTTACCTCCTCAGAATTTATTGACAAACTGCTTTATAAATTTCAATTTCAACGAAAAAATATAAAATGAAAGCAGAAAAAAACAAAATTTTAGTATCGCTAATCGCACTCTGCCTGTTCGCCGGCAATGCATTTTCTCAATGGGTTCAAAAAAACGGTTTACCCGGAAATTTAGCCGCTCGTGATGGAGCAGTAAGTTGGGTTATCGGAAACAAATGCTACATGGTAGGTGGAAATGGTCATTCTGATCTTTTGGAATATGATCCGACTACTGACGGATGGATTCCAAAATCTTCGATTCCTCAAGGCATAACCATGTTTGCAATGGGATTTGTTGCAAATGGCAAAGGTTATCTATGTGGCGGAAACGGTCCGAATTTCATTTATTACAATTCCCTTTGGGAATATGATCCTGCCATTGATTCATGGACACAAAAAGCAGATTTCCCAACCGGCAAACGTGCAGGTGGATGTGCATTTTCAATCGATGAAAAAGGATATGTTGGTTGTGGTGACGACAGTTCTTTTATCTATTCTGATTTCTTTAAGTATGATCCAATAACAAATTCATGGTCACCCTTACCATTATTTGCAGGTGGATTCAGATCCTGGCCCTATGCTTTCGCTGTTGGCAATAAGGGTTATGTAGGTGGAGGAGCTCAGGTATCAGAAATGAATGATCTATGGGAATTTGATCCTGTATTAACTTCATGGACACAACGATCATCCTTCCCGGGAAGTGCGAGACAATGTGCTGCATCATTCTCAAGTCTTACAAAAGGATATGTCGGATTAGGTCAATCATCTTTCACAACGACATACGATGATGTCTATGAATATGATCCGACATTAGATTATTGGAGGCCATTGGCTTCATTTAATCCTGGAGGAAGAGCATGGCCAACCGGATTTGCATTTGGCAACAATATCTACCTATCAACAGGATGGAATTTTACTACGTTTTATAGAGATCTATATATGCTTGATGTAAGTACCCAGATTACAAATTTGCATGTGAATTCATCAAATGCAAAATTTCAGTATAATAATTCGAAGCAAACTTTGTCGTTGGAATGGTTAAATGGCACAGCAACAAATATTCGGTTCGACATTTTTAATTCAATGGGTCAGCTCATCAATTTATGTGAATACAAAGCCACTGCTAACGAAATAAATCATTTCACAAAAGAATCGGGTAAGTTAAGTAAAGGAATATATTTTCTTAAAATGTATTCTAAGGATACGAATCAATCGTTTAAATTTATTGTTGAGTAAAGATTATAAGCTATACAATATGATCTGCGGGGAAAAATATTGCGCTTAAATATTTCCCGCAGATCTCGCGGAGCTCGCAGATTCTGCGCAGATTTTTTTTAATAAGAACTTGTTTTGTAACTGAATTTTTTCTGCGTTAAATCGTGAGATCTGGGGGGTGCGCGTTTTCCCGCAGATCTCGCGGAACTCGCAGATCTCTCGCAGATTTTTTTTAATAAGAACTTGTTTTGTAACTGAATTTTTTCTGCGTTAAATCTGCGTATCTGTGAGATCTGTGGGGAAAAATATTGCGCTTAAGTTTTTCCCGCAGATCTCGCGGAACTCGCAGATCTCTCGCAGATTTTTTTAATAAGAACTTGTTTTATAACTGAATTTTTCTGCGTTAAATCTGCGTTATCGGCGAGATCTGCGGGAAAAAATAATGCGCTTAAATTTTTTCCCGCAGATCTCGCGGAACTCGCAGATCTCTCGCAGATTATTTTTTTCCTGCGCTAAATCGGCGTGATCCGCAAGATCTGCGGGAAATAATTTCTCTCCACTCTTACCAGCAAAATAAAAAATGGCACTGTAGTTGTAATCTGAATTTTTAATGAAGGAAATTTTCCTTCAACTTACCAAAAATTCAAACTTCTAACACAGCTAAAAATGAAAAATTCATTTCTTTTGGCAGTACTTTGTATTGCCCTTTCCGCAAAAGCGTCGAATGAAAAAATTGTCAAGTCCGTTGTAAAAAATGTAACTGTCTTCACTCAGGGAGCTCAGGTATTCCGTTCAACTTCTGTTCCACTTTCTCCCGGAGTTACTGATCTTGTTTTTCAGGGAATCTCACCACAGATAAAACCAACGAGTGTTCAGGCCGGCGGTAAAGGGGATTTTATAGTAACGGAAGTTCGACACAATATTAAATATCCTGAACCGGTTCAACCGGTAGATGAAAGTCTACCGAAAGAGGTTGTAAGAGAAATAAAACTTCTTGAAGATTCGTTAGTCGAAATCGGTTTCAGAAGAGAAGAACTTACAGACCGCAGGACCGCTTTGCAAATGGAGAAGGATATGATCATGAAAAATAAATTATCGAATGGAGAAGGAAAGAGTGACTCATTACCAATATTAAAACAAGCGATGGAATTTTTCAGATTAAAATTAAATGACATTAATGCACAACTTAACAAGATCAAAAGAGATGAACAAAAAAATGCAACGGCAACGACTCTTGTAAATGCGCGATTGACAGATCTTAGAACGTATAAGAACAGTGAACAACCAAAAAAAGTGTATGAACCGATCCACCAGGTGATCGTAACAGTAAGTTGTGAAACCGCAGTGAATGCAACAGTAGATGTAAGTTATATGGTTTCAAATGCAGGATGGATTCCATCCTACGATCTGCGTTCAACTACCGCTACAGCTCCGGTACAGCTTACATACAAAGCAAATGTTTTCCAGAATTCAGGTGAGGACTGGAAAGATGTGAAACTCAAACTAAGTACTTCAAATCCGAATCGCAGCAACATCAAACCGGTATTGCCAACCTGGTATGTCAGTTATTATACCGCTAACAGAGAAGTAAAGATCCCTACTGGAGCAAGAGCCGGATCTTCTGAAAATTCTACAATGAATGAAATAGCACTTGATGCTGCCAAGAAAGACATGGATCAACTTTCACCTGCTCAATCTGCAGCTCACTACTCTCAACTTGTAGAAACAATGGCAAATGTTATTTTTGAAATAAATTTACCTTACAGTATACCATCTGATGGAGCATCTCATGTAGTTTCAATCAAGACAAGCGATTTACCTGCAACATACTATCACTATCTGGTTCCAAAAATTGAAAGCGAAGCATTTTTATTGGCGAAAGTTACAGGTTGGGAAAACTTAAATCTCCTTCCGGGATCAGCAAATGTATTTTATGAAGGTACCTATGTAGGCGAAACTGTTCTGAATCCTGCAGTAATCAATGATACTCTCGATCTCGCTTTCGGAAGAGACAATGACATTACTATTACACGAACTAAACTTCCGGGAAAAGAAAGTAATAAACTTCTAGGTAACGATATTACCAAAACTGTTAATTATCAACTTCGATTGAAGAACAACAAATCAAAAATACTTAACCTTATTATCGAAGATCAGATTCCGATCTCGCAAATTTCAGAAATTAAAATTGAAATGAAAGATAAAGGAACAGCTGATTATAATTCTACAACCGGACTTTTGAAATGGAATCTGAATATGAATCCGAAAGATCAAAAGACGCTCACTTTCTCCTATGATGTCACATATAATAAGGACAGACCAATAGGCATGTATTAGTCTCTAAGATTCAATCCTTATTCCCATAACAAGTATATCATCTATCTGATCACCTTTGGCTTTATACTCGTTATGAAAATTCAGTAAATTTATTTGTTGTTGCTGCAACGATTTTCCTCTTTGCAGCAGCAACAATTCTTTGAATTTTTTCCGGGTCAGCTTTTTTCCGTTGTCTCCTCCAAACTGATCAGCATAACCATCACTGGCAAGATAAAGAATATCGCCTTTTTGGATTTCAATTTTGTGTTCTGTAAAAGGAATGCGGTTTTCAGTTAATCCAATTGCTTGCTTGTCGGGTCGATGTTCAATTAATTCATACACGATTCCTGTACGTGCTATCCACAATGGAATATTGGCACCGGACCAATAAAGTTCACGTGTAGATTTATTGAAAGAACAGATGCTTGCATCCATTCCATCTTTTACTTCGCCATCGAGCCCGATACTTTCTACTATTAATTCAGCGACCTTATCAAGTATTTTGGCCGGCGAAGTTATGCCGTATTCTTTTATTGCACGGTTCAAAGCATTGTTACAAACAATATTGATCAAAGCTCCCGGTACTCCGTGACCTGTGCAATCACATACCGCAAAAAACACCCAGTCACCAACTGTTTCTACCCAATAGAAATCACCTGAAACAATATCTTTGGGCAGATACAAAATAAAATTTTCTCCTATCCTGTTCTGTATAACATTCGATGAAGGCAATAAAGCCGTCTGTATCCGTTTGGCATAATTTATTGAATCGACTAACTCTCTTTTCTCCCGCTGAATATTGTCTTTTTCTTTTTTTAATTCATAAGTACGGGTATCGACCTGATTTGACAGATATCTGTCCTGAATTATCCGAAACAAATCATTAAACTTAAATTGTAAACCACTAATAGAAATATTTATCGGAGATCCGTTTCTTTTATATTCCTGCTCAAGCCATATCCTTTTAAAAAAATTCTTCTGATTTGAAATGTAGCGTTTCGGATTTTTCACTTTGATAATAATACAATCTGAAAAAACTACTTTACTGGTATTAACTTCTACTACATCAGACCAGAAAACCATTCCAGCCGAAACCAAACCTGAGTTATCAAGAATTCCCATACTATTTATTACTAATCCGGGACCTGAATCTGTCAGACGTTTAATACATAAGCCGGCAACCATTCCGGATATGACAGCCAAAATCAGATTAATAATAGAACTGTAAATCAATTTTACTATAGAACCTGAATGTTCTGAAATATTATCATATATGTTTATACAGAATTCATATGTCAGATAAAGTGAAAGGAGCAAAACGAAAGTCAGCAATTTCTTTCTTGACTTAATTACAATATCTTTTTGAGGATTCATCTTTTAATAAAATCGATTTGCTTAAACCAATTAAATAAACATTGGACAATGCGAATATAACAGAAATGATCAACTATAAAATTTAATAAAAATCAAAGGTTTTTAACTTTCACCAAGCAATTTCAGTCGTCCGCCATTTAGTTCATTGTCAAGTTTTTAATTCGGTCTTAAAGGAATAAATTTGCCCCTCGACAAATAAAAAAAGCATAGTCATTATGCTCTATTTCCATGTACACACACCGTTTGAAACTGGCATTTTGTTGCCTGATTGCACTTTTTTCCAATTTACCATTGATAAATGGTCAGATAGTCATTAATGAAATCTGCCCTTCAAATGTTACTACAATTCAAAATTCTGACGGTAAATATTCCGACTGGATCGAATTGTTCAATAATGGCGGTACTCCTTTTGACCTCGCTGGTTATGGATTAACAGATGATTTAAATTCACCTTATCAGTTTAAATTCATATCACATGAACTTGCTGCCGGAAATAGTATTCTGATTTTTGCTTCTGATTCAAACAGCAATGCTGTTGTTGATCATTATGAAATGGCTGTAGATGCACATTCAGATTGGAAATATGTTTTAGGCAGTACAGCAATTGATACCAATTGGAGAAATCTCGATTATGATGACATAACATGGTCAACGGGAAATGGCGGGTTTGGATTTGGCGATTTTGATGATGGAACTATGATTCCACCCACAGCATCCGTTTTTATGCGGAAGAGTTTCATTGCTGACACTTCTGAAATTTTGAACGCTATCTTTTTTATGGATTATGATGATGGCTTTGTTGCATACCTGAATGGAGTTGAGATTGCCAGAGCAAATATGGCCGGTACCGGATCACGTCCTCAATGGAATGCACTTGCTAAAAGTGCTCATGAAGCTCAAATGTATCTTGGACTGCCCGCTGACTCCTTTTATCTGAATCCTGCATTTATCAAATCAATATTGATTCATGGTACAAATGTTCTCACAGTTGAAACACATGATGCATTTGCAATTCAAACTGATCTTTCATCAAATCCATATTTGATTTTTGGAATTAAGAATCCGGTTTCTATCTACTCCCCTACTCCTGCATGGTTTCAATCAACACCATCCTCATATTACAATGCTAAATTTAAACTAGGTAAAACCGGAGAAACAATTTATCTCTTCGATCCTTCAGGAAATATTGTGGATCAGATCACTTATCCGGAATTACGAAACGATAATTCTTATGGCAGAATTCCTGATGGCAGTTCAACTCTCTGTTATATGGATGCTCCTACACCTGCAGAAGAAAACAATTCTTCGGTATGTTATTCCGGATATGCTTCTGCTCCGGTCTTTACATTAGCATCCGGATATTATTCGTCGGCACAAAACTTAAATCTGATTACAGGACAGACCGGTGCAACAATTAAATATACAACTAACGGTGACGAACCGGCATCATCAAGTCTTACATATTCCCTGCCGATCAATGTCTCATCGACTACTTCAATTCGTGCAACTGTTTTTGCTCCCGGATTATTACCCAGCAATACGATCACAAATACATACATCATTGGCCAGGATTTTCATCTCCCTGCATTTTGTATTACAACTGACTCTTTGAATTTGTGGGATTATAATTCAGGAATTTATGTGCTTGGACCGAATGCGGATACAGTTTCTCCATATTTCGGCGCGAACTTCTGGCAAAACTGGCAGAAGCCGGCAAGCATTGAATATTTTGACAAGTCAAAAAATAAAATTTTCTCTACAAATGCTGAAATTGAAATCTATGGAAATTACTCGCGCTATAAACCGCAGAAAAGTTTCGAAATAAAACTCAGTGACCGTTATGGCACAAGTGAATTAGTCTACCCATTCCTTTCTGACAAACCTTATGTTACGGAATTCGACCGCTTTGTTCTACGGAATGCCGGTACTGACTGGAATGTAGTCCACTTCAGAGATGCTTTGATGCAACGGTTGATGAAAAACACATATAGTGGATATGTTGGAGCCGAGCCTGTTGTTATGTTTTTAAATGGTGAGTTCTGGGGAATCTATCAGTTCAATGAAAAGCATAATCAAAATTGGGTAAAATCTAATTTTGGTTTTGAAGAAGATGAAATTAATTATCTTGAAATAGAAGGTCAGAATATTATATTAAATGAAGGTAGCGATGATTCTTTTATCGATATGTATAACTATGCAACATCTACTTCTCCGGTATCAAACGATTTTTATGATGAAATGGATGAAGAACTTGATCTGAAAAATTTTGCCGACTATTTTATTGCAGAAACATATTATAACAATGGTGACTGGCTGGGAGAATGGACAAACAACATCAAGCTCTGGAAACCTAAAATCGAAGGTGGAAAATGGAAATACATGTTGATCGATACAGATTATGGCTTTGGACTTAAGGGATCTGTTAACGATAATCGACTGCAAATGGCTCGCTATCCAACTTCTCCCGCTCCGAATCACAATTCAGAGATCTTTGATGCCCTTCTTGACAATCCGGTTTTTAAAAATTATTTCATTAACAGATATGCTGATCTGATGAATACAGTATATCTTCCTGCAAACGTAGAAAACGTAATGAAACAATTCAAAGATTCTATGGCTTTTGATATGGTTGCACATTTTGCAAAATGGGGAAGTGATACAACAGCCTGGAATGGACGAATTGAAAACATGATGAATTTTGCAATTCAGCGTCCTGCCATCACAAGAAATTTTATCAGAGATGAATTCAATCTTACTTCTGATGTATTGTTAACGATCAATACACTTCCTGTCGGTTCTGGAAGAATTGAAATCAGTACTGTTACACCTTCTGTTTATCCCTGGTCAGGAATATATTTCAATGGAAATCCTGTTACGATTACAGCGATACCAAATCCGGGATTTACATTCGACCATTGGACATCAGGTGCTATTCCTGCAGGTAATAACAATCAAAGAGTCACATATAATTTTACTTCAGACGATAATATTGTAGCATATTTTACAGGAAGTCCTGCTCCCGCAGATCTTACAATAAGTGAAATAAATTACAATTCATCACCTGAAATTGATGCAGACGACTGGATTGAATTACATAATTACGGAACTTCTTCTCTGGATATTTCAGGATGGAAGGTTGCTGATGACCAGGAGAATCACAAATATGTTTTTCCTTCAGGAACGGTTCTTTCTCCCGGCGGTTATCTGGTAATTCCTGAAAATACACATGAGTTCCGCGAAGCTTATCCTGATGTAACAAACCTCATAGGTGAACTCGGATACAATTTAAGCAATAGCGGAGAAGAGATCAGGATTTATGATTATAAGGATTCTATTTTTGTGGTGATCAATTACAATGATCAATCGCCCTGGCCTGCAGAAGCAGATGGATTGGGATACACATGTGAATTGCTTGATCCGTTTGGCGATATAAATAATGGTAACAACTGGTATAAAGGATGTTTTGGAGGCTCACCCGGAGCGGAATTTACTTCGAATCTTATGACTGAAATTTTAATTTCCGGAGATTCGGTTCTTTGTATTGGAAGTACGTTGCAATTAAATGCAACAGATTTTTCTGAATATATTTATCAGTGGAAACAAGATCAGAATATTATTCCGGGAGCAAATGCAGAACTTTATATTACATCACAACCGGGCGACTATTCAGTAGAAGTATCTGTTGATGGATGCTCTGCAAGTTCATTGATAAGACATGTTTCCGAAAAACCTTTTGCAACAATAAGTGAGGTAAATTCAGCAAGCCGCTGTGGTACAGGTAGTGTTATGTTATCAGTCGCATCAAACGATTCTGTTTCATGGCTTAGTTCTCCTCGTGGAAATATTCTCGCAACAGGAAATGTGTTTGTTACACCAGATCTAAGTCAGACGACAGCATATTTTGTTCAGGCGGGAATCAGCTGTAAAAGCACGCCTTTGGAAGTTACAGCAACTATTTTATCTGAACCATGCGATCAGCTGGTCTCTATTTTCCCGAATCCTTCAGCAGGAACCGGGATTACATTCTCTTCTCAGGAATTGCTGGAGGGACCTGCTGACCTGACTATTTCCAATGTTGAAGGAAAAATAGTTTTCGTCAAATCCATTATAATATCTAATGATGGAAGTTCTACGATCGATCTTTCAATGCTTGCGGAAGGGATTTATTTCGTTTCTATCAATCAAAACGAAACAACCCTGAATGCAAAGTATGTGAGCTTGCGGCTGTAATTTTGATTGAGGCTGAAATAGGGTTATATAAGTAATTTCATGAGGTATTACAGGATAAAATTGTTTCATTATCTTTGAGGGACCAATTCAAAATAGGCAATTTCTATTCATTCCTTACTCCAAAAAAAATCAACCCAATGAAAAAACTAATAGTTATTGCCGGTGCAATCGGAATTGTCATATTTCAAAGTTGCGGAAGCGATAAAAAAACAGAATCAGAATCAGAAACTGTAGCCACTGAACAACCTACTGTTCAATCTGAAGTTGCAACTACAGATAGCACACAAATGCAAACTCCCGGGCAACCTCTTGAAATAAATTCAACGCAACCTGCTATTAGTTCTGCTCCGGTAACAACTCCGACAACAGCCGCTCCAGCTGCAACTGCAACTGCAGCAGGAATGAATCCGGCTCATGGTCAACCGGGACATCGTTGCGACATTGCCGTTGGTGCTCCATTGAGTTCTCCTGCAAATAAACAAACGACAGCAACTCCTTCAATTACTCCAACAACTCCAACGATAAATAGTACAAGTCCGACGATTACTCCAAGTTCATCTTCACCTCAGATCCAGACTACTCCGGTAGTTAGTCCTGCAGCTGCCGGTCCAACACCTGCCGGAATGAATCCTCCTCATGGACAACCGGGACATGACTGTTCTGTTGCAGTAGGAGCTCCCCTAAAAAAATAAAATATAATTTTTGCAATAATTTTTGCACGGCCCTTAAGGGCCGTGCAAAATTATTGCAAAAATTATATTTTATTTTTTTATCAATTTGATTGTTTCTTCAGGAACATCATTTCTGAAATATTGTAATAGATACAATCCATCTGTATAATTTGACAAATTAATTTCTCCTCTTAAATCTACGTAAGAAATATCTTTAATCGTTCTGCCTGAACTATCAAATACTTTTGCACCTGAGATCGAATCAAAACCTGATCTGTCAATCAATAAATATTTTCCGGCAGCAGAAGGATTTGGAAAAACAATAACTTCTGATTTCAGGTCCATTTCATTTACATCTACAACTGTTCCTCCAAATTTAATTGTGACCATTTGATACAGGAAATTATTTAAAAATTCTGTTGCGCTCTCTCCCGTAACAATAAAATCACCGGCCTGATCACTCGTTAATGAATATAATCTGTCAGGATTGAAATTCGGCGTAGTATAAATATTTTCAAACTCCTGTACTCCTGCAGAAGTATAACCAACTAATACATAATCATAATTTGTCGTAGCACCATCTATTCGCCAGCCGGCTGTTACAACTCTTCCTGTTGATTCGACAATCAGCTCTAAAGGTTCTCTGTCACTTGCTGTCTGATCATAGCTGCTGCTCCAAAGGATACTTCCCGTAATTGTGTGGAAACTTGCTGTGAAATATCTTGCAACAAAACCGGACCAGCCACGACTAATAATTGTAATTGAATTTCCGGGACCATACCGAACCTTCACGCCATATTCAGTGCTTGACGCTGTAGGATTATAGATCGTTCGCCAAAGCAAATTTCCTGTTGCACCATCAATTACAGCTACAACTGTTGCTGCACCTGATGAACCGGTTACAGCTACCAGTCCAATTCCATTCACTGCAATATCTTTTCCTTCGTCAGCAACTCCGGCTGAATCAATTTCAACAGACCACAATCTGTTTCCGGAAATATCAAACCGTTTTGCAACTAATTTACCTGTGGTTCCCGGTCCGGTTTGAGAATATCCAACAACTGCAATGTCACCATTCGGAAAAGATGAAACACTATTTACTTTTGTAATTGCAGATGGAGTTGAATCAATTAGTGCAGTCCATTGATGATTCAACTGATCGTCAAAGTATGCCAGATACCCGCCGGATATTGATGCGGTGCCACATAGAACGACACTACCATCAGTTCTTACAAGCATAGAATTTGCAAACTGAACTCCTGTACTAACATTGTTATACCAGATAGTATCAAGAAAATTTCCTGCAACTGACATTTTAACCAACGTTGGCTGATAGCCTGTTCTTGTTGCATTCGTGTCTGAAGATATGCTTAGGATAAGATTTCCATTCTGATCAAGATCCATTCCTGTCAGTGTATCATTTCTCCAACCCGGTGTAGTATAGTACTTCTCCCACAATAAATTTCCGGCAGGATCATATTTTACAATCGCTACATCAAGTCCATTAGAATAAAGTCTGTCAATTGTTCCGGCGCAGTAAACATTGTTTGTGGCATCAGTACGAACAAACTGTCCTCTCATAATTGTATTTCCAATTCCACTGAACTCCCATTCATTTACAATCGTTCCGGAAGTATCCAGAACAGAAGTGAAAAAATTCTCGTCAACATAGGCAGTGTCTGCTTTAAAACCTCCTGCATAAACATTCCCGTCGTGCACGTCAATTGAAAATCCAATTGAAACATCTGTATTACTTGTTAAACGATAAGTCCATAATGAATCACCTGCAGCTGAGTATTTAACTACATTTAAATTATCAAGTCCGCCATTTCCGAAATGATTTGGTCCGGGATAAATTCCTTTTCCAACAGTATAGATTCCGCCGACTTCATCAGTTGCTATATCAAAGGGAATGGTATTGAAATTATTCACCGGCGAACTCCAGGACTTTCTCCATGCCATTGAGCCATTTGCATCAATCCTATAAACCAGTTGATGAAGAAAATCTGTTCCTGCAATGTATACGTTACCTGACGGATCAAGTGCCATTGAATAAAACTGCTCATCGAAAGTTGTTGTAGAATCTGAATAGATCGTTGCCCACTGTTGAACACCGGTTGGTGAATATGAAAGTGCAAGAACATCAGTTGACGTAATAGTTCCATTTGCAGATTGTCCACCAACAATAATATTTCCATTTGAAGCTATCCTTATTACTTCACCTTTGTCACCGCCTAAAAAGGATGGATTAGTATAAGTCTGCATCCATTCTTCTAATCCTGAAGTAGTATATTTTTTCACAAAAACATTCAATCCCCCTGCTGTTGAAGTATCATAAATAAAACCACAAATAATTGCTTGTTGATTTGCGTCAATAACAATATCACGATCTTCTTCATATCTGTTTCCTGTTGTATTCATCAGATCAACCCATTCGATCTGACCTAAAGGATTGTATTTAATAGTTATTCCATCTCTTGAATTATTGAAAGCATTATACCATCCGGTAATGTAAACGTTGCCGGAACTATCTACTGCAATTCCATTTGGCTGACTTTCACGGTTTCCCGGCAAATTATACAGACTCTCCCATTGCATAATGCCATTGGAATTTAATTTTATTGTTACACATTGATCAAGGTAACTTGTGCCGGTTGCACTTCCAGTCAGATAAACATTTCCGGAAGCATCGACTTCCATGTCTGTTACAAAATCTTCTTCACTTAGTGTCCCATCAAAATAATATTCCCAAAGCGTATCGCCTTGAGCATTATATTTCAGTGCAAAAATATCCTGTGAATGATTTGAATTTTGCGCATAACCGGAGACCACAACATTCCCTTGAGAATCTGCTTTTATCTTAGCAATGCGATCCGGATTTTTTCCTTGCCCGTGAAATGTTGCAAGCCATTCTTGTGGTAATGATTGCGAATTGGAATCAACGGTTAGAAAAATGAATATTAAAATTAATATTGCATGCGGATATTTCCGGTAATTTGTCTTCATAAAATCAGGGTTAGAATAGTACGAAGGTAATTAATAATGAATAATTATTAATTAAAAAAAGGATGCAGCGTTAAACCACATCCTTTCAGGAAAACTTACACGAACAACAAAGAAAATAACCAATTAACATTTTAATTGAATGAAGGGGGACGACTCAATTAAAACGGACCAAAGCAAGCCATCGAAAAATCCGCTCTCACGCAAACGACGGCAAAAAATACAATTAGGGTAGAGAAATCATTTTACTATTATTTTTATTAATGTAAACCTGTTATGACTTAATCTTTGATGGTTTACATAAATAATACGAAGTGATTTTAAAAGGTTGCCTGGGATTTTTTAAATAAAATTCTTCGTTTTTTTTTAAAATTTAAACCTTAGCCCTGCTTTCAATGAAAAAACATTGATCTTTTCGTCAGGCAGCTGCTTGAAAACGCCGGTGAGCCCATAATTAAAGGATGGTTGCACCATTAACTGAAATTTGCGACTGAGTGAATAAAGAAAACTAACCTGACCAACATAATTAGTGTAACTTTTCTCAGTTGAAATTGAATTGAAATTGTTGATCACATAATTCGAATTATCAATTGACAGAACTGAAGTTGCACTTGAAATCAGGGAAAATGAAATTCCGCTTTCCACATGGATGGCAAATTTATTCATCTGAAAATTATAGCCTATAAGAATAGGTATATCAATAATGGAATAATCCGTTTTAAAGGTTGCTGCCAGGGAAACCGGTATCAAAATACTTGAAGTATCCTGGTAAAAAGTTGTGTAAACAGTAGGAACTTGCGAACTATGTTTTGAAATATTCACTCCTGCACCCAGAGTAAAGTTGTTTATGAAATAATTCAATTTCAATCCTGCAATTAATTCCGAATTCTTTGTGCCGGAAGTTCCGCCTGATGATCCCGAAGTTGCAAGACCTTGCTTCATGGTGAACTGAAGTCCGGCAAAAATTTCCACCGCAAATCGTGATGAAAAAGTACTGTCTGTTTTTAAAGAATCATTAGCAGGTACAGCTGAAATTTTACTTTCTGTATTAAGACTATCAGAAAACAAAGAATCCGATTTTACTTTTTCAGTGTTCGCTACATTTTCATTTGTCTGAGCAAGTGGCGCCACTGTCTCATTCGGCTGACTGGCATCAATTGTTGAATCTCTTTTGGCATCACTCAAATCTTTTCCCACGGAAGAATTCACTTCAGAAACAGGAAGAATATTTTGTGACTCTTCTTTGCCTTTTTCAACATTATCATCTGAAACTGATTCTGAAACCTGGCTGCGGTTCTTGTCACTGATCTTACTTTCTCCGGAAATATTATTTCTGGATGCTATCAGGCTTTCATCACTTGCTTTTGTTTCATTGTTGGTTTCCAAAACAGAAGTTTGATGACTATTCTTTCCGGAAAGTTTTTTTGTCAGACTTTTCTTTTGACTTTACAAGATTTTTTGCACCGGAATTATTCGATTTTTGTAATGCAGATTTCATTTCATCAGGCTTGCTATCTGCTAAATCAGATGACGACTTTTTTACATCATTTTTAATAGACAACACTTCCGTTGCTTTTGGTTTCAATTCACTTTTTTCTTCACCGGTTTCAGATTCAGGAATTGAAGAACTTTTTATTTCTTTATCATCATCTATTTTTGACAAATTTGTTTCGTTCTCCTTACTCAATTCTACTTCGGAATTATCCGTAATCTTTGATTCTGTATTTTTTGAACTACCGGCCAACATTGAAACCTCATTTGATTCAATCTTTGAAGGTCCCGACTCAACAATTGAAGTCTTGTTGACATAATTATACCCGCCTGCAAGAATAGCAAGTATTGCAATAACAGAAAGGGAAAAGAAAAGCCATTTCCTGTTATTACCTGATCCTTTTTTAATTAAGCCTTCTTTGACAAGTCTGCTTTCAATAGCTGCCTTCAATTCAGAAGGAACCTGCTGAGTGCCCTTTGCCAGCTTATCTTTAATCAGCTTATCAAATTCATTATTGGCATCCATTGTATTTATTTTACTCTTATTAATGTTTTCATCATTAAATTTTTCTGAAGCAGATTTCTTGCTTTAAATAATTGTGTTTTTGAAGTACTTTCAGAAATATTCAATTCACTTGCAATTTCTTTATGACCCTTTTCATCAATTACATACATATTAAATACAGTTCTGTAACCGAGAGGAAGCTCACTAATGGCCTGAATTAATTCTTCATATGATAAATTATTTATCACGCCCATTGGTTCGCCATCTGAGTCTGCTATTTCATCAGCAACTTCTTCAATTGGTAACGAGGAAATATTATTTTTTTGTTTACGATAATGATCAATACACAGATTAATAAAAATTCGCTTCATCCAACCTTCGAATGATCCGCGTGTTGATTCATATGTATTTAACTTCTGAAAAATCCTGACAAATCCTTCCTGCAAAAGATCTTTCGCTTCATCGCTGTCTCCGGAATATCGCATACAGATATAATACAAGCCGGATGAGTATTTCTCATACAGCTCGGTAAAATGACTCCCTTTACCTTGCAGGCAGCCTTTTATCAGTTCATCTGTCGACATAGAACATAAAAAGTACGGATAAATCTCAAATGGTTGTCCGGTTTTTATAAAATCATAGCCAATCTACTCAATTTTTAATAAATAACCGCTTAATTAACGATTGGAACAAAGAAAATCAATACCGAACACAATTAAAAACATCTTTCTAAATGGAAGAAAAAGGGCAAGCTGACAGGACATTCAATTACAATCGGCTCAGGATTGGCATATTTAAAGACAGGCTTTTATTTAATATCTTGTCCCATCAAATTTTATTTCTAATTTTATAATTCATATATACAGATTTACCAGACAATTTTTTATTATGAATGAAGTTAATTTTTATGAAAATTGATTTAAAGAAAGTATAATATTTTAGTCTTATTCTAAAACATCTAATCATAAAAGGAGTAAATTTTAAGAATCAAATGAAAATCTATATCTCTATATTATTTTTTTATTTCTTAATCGGCCATGCATTCGCAGAAAATGACAGCTTAAGATTTTCTTTTTGCATAAATTCTAACGATTTGAATAACGACAAGATGCCAAGCTATACAAAAAGTATTCAGGTTTTGGATAGTCTAGGAAGGGTGATTCAATCTGAAGAGTTCATGCGTGAAGGTGCTACTATAAATGGAACTTCAACTAATATTCCCGATTCAATTTTTCGGATTACTTCAAGAGATATTTATCAATACGATGCGTTTTCGAACCTGATAAGCAATATACATACCTATTTCAATTTGACAGATTCTGTTATATCACGATTTTTATATCGCTATGATGCAACCGGAAAAAAAATTGCTTCCGAAGATTATCGTTTGTACCCAAACCCAATTGCATTAATGGGTTTTGACACTTCAGGTTATTCAGGCGATAGTATAAATTATTATCTGAGAATGCAGTGGAACGGATTATTGTTTGATACTGCAAATTATTACACTATCAATTACGATTCCCTGAACAGAAGGACAGAAGAACTAAAACATTTGTATAATGGAAGTTTTCTTGGGATCACAAAAAAATTCTGGAGTTATTTGCCAACCGGAGAAATAGACCAGATAATTTCAAAAAACCAATATGGAGACTCAACAAGAGAAAGATATTTTTATAATTCTTTCAATGATATACTATATACGGTGAGTGAAATTTACAATTCAGATTCTTCAGGCTGGGTTTCGCCATACAGATTGGATTATCTGTACGATATAAATAATTTTCCATATAGAATTATTTATATTCCTTGTCTGACACCGGCATGTCTTGATACAATCGTTAAAAAAGAATGGAACTATGATAGTCTTGGACGATTGACACGAATACTTTTAAGTAATTACGAAGGTCAAGCTTACAATATGAATACATATTCATACGATGCTAATGGCGACATGTTTTACACCGAATTATTTTATGACGATGGCGGGCCATGTGGTGCAGGCAGTTATACATATTATTTTTATAATTCCGAACATAGTGTTATACATACTCAACATTCATGGTACTCTTGTTGGTCTAACGCTTCTGATTGTTACTTTTATGATCTCGGAGCAGACTCTATGATGGTTGATATCTGTTATCCTCTGATTTCATGTTCAAACGATACAATTTATCCTGTAGTGATTAGTGCCGGTGGAATAAGCCCACATACTTACCACTGGTCACCAGGAATTCATTTCTCTGATTCTATTGGAACACAACCATATGTTCTAAGCGATACATCCAGGATTTATGCATTAACCGTTACCGATTCGTCCGGAAGAATTGTTTCTGACACAATGAATATTGCTATCTCTATACCTTTTCCAAATCTTGGAACAGACACTGTTTTGTGCACTAATTCAATGATCGAACTTCAACCCGGTAACTTTTACAGCTATGAATGGAGCGACGGAAGTTCTGTTTCATCTTTGCAGCTGACTTCTTCTACAGAAGATTCAATTTATATTTCAGTTATCGTAATCGATTCGTCTAGTTGTTATGGAACAGACTCTGTTCTTGTTTTCTTCAATGATTGTACAGGAATCGATGAGATCCAAAATACTTCGTTCATTTATCCAAATCCTTTCCAGGATAATTTTGTAATTGATTTCAAAGGAATACCATCTCTCTGCTATATTTATTCGCACGACGGAAAACTGATCAAAGCGATAAATTTACATTCAGGAGAAAATTTTATTGAAACGAAAAATTTGGCTTCGGGTATTTATGTTATTGTTATCAATGAAGCGAACAATTCAAAAATGAAATTAATTGTAAAAGAATAACCCCCTTTTCACGATCTTGATGGTTGTCTGAGTTCACTAGGACTCTTTCCTGGTGACAAAGTTTTTGTGACCAGGACAGTGTTCTGGTCACCTCCCAACTCAACTTTACACACAGTTTCAATCCACTCACCAAAAATCTACGATTTCAGCGTAATTATCTCATTTACACTGGTTTTTTATCCTTAGCTTTAGTTAAGCTCTCAGTAAATCTGTTCTTATGAAATCCGGAAATAGAAGAATAATTCCATTGCTAGTTGTAGCATTTTTCATCTATTGCAACTTTTGTAATTCACAGAATACTTTTTTAAAGTCTTATAATACCGGAGACATGGGTTACTGTGTCAGGGAAGCAAATGGAGTTTCATATGTTGCAACAGGATGTACTGATTTTTATTACAACTTCCATTGGTTCAATATGTCGCCAATTGTCAATACAAACATACAGTTGCTAAAAACGATGACTGACGGAACTTTGCTTTGGGAGAAAATATATTCTTATCCTGGAAACAGAAGTCTGGCAACATGGATGGAACATACCTCAGACAATGGATACATTGTTACAGGTCGGACGAATCAGGATCTTATCTGGCCACCTGACAGCAACGATATTATTTTACTTAAGACTGATGACGATGGCAATATTCAATGGTCTAAAATTTATGATACCGGAAAAGATGATCTTGGCTATTGTGTTCAGCAAACTTCAGATGGCGGCTATATCATCTCCGGATTTCACGATTCTATTCCCTTAAGTCTTGAAGGAACAACGTATGCTATTCTTATAAAGACCGATGTTTCAGGAAATGTAATTTGGGAGAAGAAATACGAATTCGCCGTCCGCGATCTTGATACGGGCGAATCATTTCCATGGGTAGTCAGACAAACTAACGATGACGGTTATATACTAACAGGAACAACAGCAGGATCACACGCTGCTGATCTTTATGTTATCCGTACTGATCCAACTGGAAATGTTGTTTGGGCAAAATCATATGAGCACGATTTTACAAATTTCAGATTTTCTCTCGGTCTCGATATTATTGAAAACAGCGCCGGTGATTTCATTGTTGCAGGTGCGTTAGATAAAGATCAATCACTGAATGAATATAATTATCCATACATACTTAAACTAAATAATGCGGGAACAATATTAAACGCTAAATTCTTCGACTCAGCGCCGCCGGAAATGTTTCAATCCGGATTTTCTTCAGTAGAAGAAACACCTGACAATGGATATTTATTTACAGGCATGGGCGGATACAGTAATTTTGGTATGCTGGCACAAATTCTAAAGACAGATTCTGATTTTAATATGGAATGGTCGAGAACATACTCGAATGATGGAATCGCCACTGTAGGAACACGGTCAGGAAGAATGACAACTGATGGTTGTTATATTTTCACCGGTAAAAGACTGAACGATGGAACTATTTTAATGAAAACCGATAATATCGGATTGATCCCCTGTAAAAATCCGGGAACTCTCTTCGAAATTGTTCCGTCCATTCTTGAAGTCGATCGCTTTCCTTTAACATATTCCGGAATAAATTCAATAGATGTTGTCTTAAACACTCAGGTATTTCTCAGCGACACTTCAACTCTTTGTCCCGACACCCCTGTCATATTACCAATCGAATTGCTTACGTTCAATGCACACAGGAGCAATGACAAAACAATTCTACTTCAATGGGAAACTGCTTCAGAGATCAATAACGATTATTTCGAAATTGAAAAAAGTTCTGATGGAATAGCATTTACTTCAATTGGCATTGTTAAAGGTGCCGGAAATTCATCTACGCTCTCCAGTTACAGTTTCGAAGACTTGCATGATGAATCAAACCGTTTAATTTATTATAGACTTGCTCAGTTCGACTATGACAGATCAAAAACCTTCTCAGAAATAATTGCAGTATCAAATCATAACACAGATATTACTGAGATCACTTCAGATTATAACAGAGATAATGAATCAATAGAATTGAGTTTCTCGTCGTCAGTAAATGAAAAAATAACTATAAGTATGATTGATTTACTGGGAAAAGTCTGCTATCAATCGAACCTAACAACAGCATCAGGTTATATAAATTACACACTTGATGTCGGACCACTTGAAAAAGGCATTTACATAATATCAATTTCAAGTAATGCATCCAGAACAAATAAATTGATACTGAATTAATAAAACGAAAGCTTAACATTCAATTGATATCAGGCGGAGAAAAATTCACTGATTTTTTTAAACACTAAGAGCACTTAGTTCACAGAGAGTTCACGGAAATAGCTCTGCTTAATCAGAAGAGAAAATTCTATTAAAAATATTACATTAAAATTACGGTTGTTAATCTACGAAATAGCAACGTTAACCAAATATTGAGAGCAAAAAACTCATTACCTAGAATTACTATTACCTTCGTATTAACAAATTCTCTCTCACCATGAAAAAACAACTACTTATAGTAATTTTTATTCTCGTTTCTTTTTGCACCTATGGACAGGTAAGTTCAATCGTTCCAAATTCTGCTTCCAAGGGTACGACTTTGAGAACTGTAATTACAATGGCGCAAAATGTCCTTCTGTGGTCTAGTCCACCAATGGGCGCAACCGATGTTTATCTTCAACAAGGATCAACAATTATTTATGTTGATGCTTTTGATCCGGCAGTAAATATTTATCCCGGTTGGTTTCAATACTCTGATTCAATGTATGTCGATTGGACAATTCCTGCTAATATTCCCAGTGGATCCTATGATGTTCACGTATTAACATATGATGGATCATTTCCGCCATCCTATTTTGATAATATATTGGCATCGGGATTTTTAATAAACGGGGCAGCAGGAACAATTGAAGGTGATGTCTTTTTCGATTATAACCAGAACGGCCTTCGCGACGGAAACGATTATGCACTCAGAAATCAACGAGTACAGTTAAACCCTGTCAATTTTACTACATACACCAATTCAAGCGGACATTATTCCGCATATTTGGATTCAGGCAATTATACTGCTTCACTTATTCTCGGCAGTTATACTTTAACAACTGCAAATCCATCTTATAATGTCACCTTACCACCATCCTCCACAGGAAATGATTTTGGTGTGTACAATGCTTCAGTTGGATTGTCGCAATCATTTTATGCATGGCATCATCCTATGCGATGTAATGCACTTGGTTATACTTATATATATCAGGGAAATTACAGTCCGATCCCGGTTAACGGAAGTATTACAATGATTCATTCGAACAACATGCCGTTCAATGCTTCGATCCCGCCGCCTGATGTTATTTCAGGAGATACGCTTGTTTGGTATTACAATAATTTATTACCGGGACAAGCTCTGCATATTGGAAATCCTTATATAACATTCAATAATCCACCTGCAGGGCAAACTATCTGGTGGGCCATTTATGACTCGGTATTTGATAACTCGAATACACTGCTTGGCGTTCTTCGAGATACATTCTCATTCGCAGTTTCGTGTGCAGTAGATCCGAACGACAAACTTGTTTCTCCTCAAGGGGCAACTGCACAGCATTACGTTCCGATGAATTCACCACTTACATTCACCATAAATTTCCAAAACACAGGAAATGATACAGCGTTCAATGTTGTGATATTGGACACACTGGACTTTGATCTTGACTTGAGTACATTTGAAGTTTTGGGAAGTAGTGATCCGGTCAATATTCAAATGGACGCAAATGGTGCTATTCAATTCCGGTTCGACAACATACTCTTACCCGACAGCAATATCGATGAACCTGGTAGCCATGGAATGGTCATCTATAAGATCAATCCGAAAGCCGGCCTGACTGATCCAACTCAGATCACAAACACTGCTCATATCGTGTTTGACTTCAATGGTGCTATTGTTACAAACACTTCCTTAACAACATTAAGCAATCTGCAATACCCTTCGGCATCATTCAATGTTGCAGATCCTACCATCTGTCAAAACAGCTGTATTGTTTTCAATGACCAGTCCAGTTCCGGAACAACTTATTCATGGTCGTTCCCGGGAGGTAATCCTGCTTCAAGTTCGAATGCAAATCCGGGAGCGGTATGTTATAATACCGTTGGACAATTTGATGTTCAGCTGATCGTTTCTAATCCGCTTGGCTCTGATACTCTGACACAGATCCAATACATTAATGTTAGCTCCTCGCCTGCAGGTTTGAATGTTACTCAATCAGGCGATACACTTTGGGCTAATGCAGGTTACGATTCTTACCAATGGTTTTATGAAAACGATTCCATTCAGGGAGCTACAGGTCAATATTATGTTGCACCTATAAGTGGTGATTACGGAATTGTTGTTGCCAATCTTAATGGTTGCACATCAGGTGTAAATATTCCTAACGTTATTTCTGCAATAAGCGAAATGATCGACAGCAAAGGGATTTTATTATATCCTAATCCGACTTCAGGAGAATTTGAAATTTCATTTTCAGCTTTCGGAAAAACCAATGCCAGAATTGTAGTAACAAATTCTACTGGTCAGACAGTGTCAGATAAATCTATCGTAGTTAATTCAGGTATAAATAAAATAAAGTTTGACGAAAGTATTTTAACTGAAGGAATTTATTCTGTACAAATTATTTCGACAGAACAAACCATCACTAAGCAATTATTAAAAACTAAATAGTTTAACCAGAAATATGATCAAAAAAAATGTCTCCGGGATCCGGGGACATTTTTTTTGCTTTCAACTTACTCTTACGCTTGTTTTAATCTTAGAGTAAGTTTAAGAGTAAGTTTATAGAAAAGTACCGGCATACTATTTATTGGCTATTAGCTTAGGCCTTCAATCTCACCATTCACAATTCCTATAGTCTTTGCATTTGGTTCTTCAGGTAACCCCGGCATCCTCATGATCTCGCCGATTATGGCTACAACAAATCCGGCACCTGCATTGATAACAACATCCTGAATCGTTAGTGTGAAATCAGAAGGAGCATTTACAAGTTTAGGGTCTTCACTGAATGAATATTGTGTCTTAGCAATACATACAGGTAACCTTAGCCATCCTAAACGTTCAAATTTTTTAAGTTTTGTTTCTGCTTTCGGACTAAAAGAAACCTGCCCGGCATGATAGATCTTCTTGGCAACTTTTTCAATTTTTAGTTTCAACGGATCTACATCATCGTAGGTAAATAATATTGGAGCTGATGGTGATTCTTCAATTACACGAACTACCTCTGTAGCAAGTTCTCTTGCTCCTTCTCCACCTGATTCAAATCCGGAATTTACAACAAATGAAATATGGCGATCTTTACACCATTGTCTGATGTAATCAATTTCATTTTGCGAGTCGAATGGATAATGATTCAGTGAAACAATTATACTTTGTCCAAATGCGCGTAAATTTTCTACGTGACGTTCAAGATTTGGAATTCCTTTCTGCATCGAAAAAAGATCAGGCTTTTTCGTTTCTTCGTAAGCAACTCCGCCATGTAATTTTAGAGCCTGAGTACTTAAAACAAGTACAGTTGCTTTTGGATGCAATCCGGATAACCTACATTTTATATCCATAAACTTTTCTGCACCTAAGTCACTTCCGAAACCGGCTTCAGTAACGACATAATCAGAAACCGATAATGCCATTTTTGTTGCGATCAAAGAATTGCAACCATGAGCAATATTTGCAAATGGTCCGCCATGAACAAAGGCAGGTGTGTTCTCAGTAGTCTGAACAAGGTTAGGCATCAAAGCATCTTTCAGTAAAACAGTAATTGCACCTGCAACACCAAGATCTTTTACTGTAAAAGGAGATTTATCCTGTTTGTAACCGACAACAACTTTTTCTATCCGCGCTTCAAGATCTTCGAGACTGGTAGACAAACAAAAAAGTGCCATTATCTCTGATGCGGGAGTGATATCAAATCCGGTTTCAACGAGTTCGGCTTTTGCTCCTTGTCCGATTCCTGTAATGATGCTTCTCAAAGAACGATCATTTACATCCAGCACTCTTCGCCAAACAATTGAATCAATTTCTTCTGGTTTATGATGATTCTGATATTGATGATTGTCGAGCAAAGCCGAGATCATATTGTTCGCCGAAGTGATCGCATGAAAATCGCCGGTGAAATGCAGATTGATCGCATCCATTGGAAGCACCTGTGCATATCGGCGACCTGTTGCGCCGCCTTTCATACCAAAGCACGGACCCAGGCTTGGTTCGCGTAAAGCGACCGATGCCTTCTTTCCGATCTTATTTAAACCAAGGGAAAGCGATATTGATGTAACTGTTTTTCCTATTCCTGCTTTTGTCGGTGTTATGGCGGTAACGAGAATCAGATTACTGCTTTTAATTTTTTCTTCGTTGATATATGACAAAGGTACCTTTGCAATATATTTTCCGTGTTGAATAATATCGTCAGAATTGATTCCTAATTCTCCGGCAACTTCTGAAATATTTTTCAGTTTGGTTGTGCGGGAGATTTCTATTGCTGAGAGCATTGAAGTTTTGAAGTTTAGTGACCGTTTAGATCAATTATAAGGCAGCGAAGTTAAAAAGGTTAGTCGAACTTAACAGAAGATTAATAAAATACGAGTAAATAATAATTTTAATTATTCAAGCCTTTACATGTGCCTGGTTCAGATAAAAATACCATAATTAATCCCGTAATTTCCCGCATTTTACCCATAAAAACCACATCCAACTACTTTCTTTAAAATCCATTTTTATTTTACCTATAAATTCCTATTTTGCATAATACTACAATAATTTTCCTTAAATAATTAATAATAAAATATATAAAACACACATTAGTAAATTGCATTTTAAATTATAACCACACCAACCCATACACTACTATGAATTTTAAATTTTACTTCCTAACACTCATCATAATGATGGGGTTAAACGCTAATGCCCAAACAAATCTCTGGTCTGTTACTCCTAATGGCGGAACCGAAGGAGCCGGAGCAATTTACAAGATCTCTGATGATGGTTTATCATATCAAAATGCTCTAAACTTTCCTGTCACAGGATTTGTTGGAGCATCGCCGAAGTATAACACACAATGTCAGGCAACCAATGGTAAAATATATGGTACCATGACAGAAGGAGGTTTTAACAATTTAGGATTGATATATTCTTACGATATTACGACTTCAACTTTCACTGCACTTTACCACTTTAACGCATTGGGAGATGGAATAAATCCTTCCGGGAGTTTAATGCAAGCAAGCAATGGTTTATTGTATGGAATGACACCCGATGGCGGTGCATTTAGCAGCGGAGTAATCTTTAGTTTTGATATCGTAACAGGAATCTATACTAAGCTTTTCGATTTCCAATCTACTAATGGAAAATATCCTGCAGGTGGATTGATTCAAGCGTCAAATGGACTACTTTATGGAACGACTTTTCAAGGTGGGCTCAATAATGGTGGGACAATTTTCAGCTTCAATACTTCAACATTAACATTTATTAAGTTGCATGATATGGCAACGGGATCGTTTACTGTTGGAAACCTTAAGCAATCTCTCAATGGAAAACTTTATGGTATGACTTCTCTTGGTGGTGCTAACAATCAAGGAACAATTTTCAGTTATGATATTTCAACATCAACTTATTCAAAACGATTTGACTTTTTAAGTGCAAATGGATATTACCCACTTGGGGGATTAGTTGAAACTACTTCAGGACTTTTTTATGGCTTAACACCACTTGGCGGCACAAATGCAGATGGTGTAATATTCAGCTTTGTTGATGCAACAACAACATATACCAAATTGCATGAGTTCAATAATTCTTTAGCAACTAATGGTGGATCTCCATATAGTAGCCTCATGCTTGCAAGTAATGGAAAACTATATGGAACAACCACAATAAATGGAACAGCAGGCGGTGGTACTCCTTTCGGTACAATTTTCAGTTTCACAATAAACACTTCAACTTATGCAAAAGTCTTTAGTTTTACAGGAACTGCAACCGGTGGTTCACCACAAACTGCGCTGCTTCAAGCAACAAATGGAAAACTTTACGGTCTGTGCAATGGCTATGGAAACGGTCCATTCGGATCAGCTTTCAGTTGGGATCCTACAACCTCATTATTTGTTAAATTGACTGATCTGTTTGTTATTCAAGTCGGAGGTCGCGCGACCGGCTCAATGATCAAAGCAAGTGATGGACTATTTTATGGCCTTTCACAAGGTGGCGGTAATAATTTAAGTGGAACTTTGTATAGCTATAATCCTTCAAGTAATGTTTTATTAAAACTAGTGGATCTTCCGGCAAATTCAAATCCCGAAGGAGCTTTGGTTCAGGCTCCTGATGGTAAGTTGTATGGTATGACCAGAGGAGGAGGTTCAGGTGGTTTCGGAAGTATTTTTAGTTACGATATTTCTACAGCTACTTTTACTATTTTACATAATATGGCAAATGCTACTGGACGTACGCCAAGTGGCAGCCTAATAGTAGGCAATGATGGTAATCTTTATGGAATGACAACCTATGGTGGTGCAACTGGCGATGGAGTTATCTTTAAATTTGTTATTTCAACATCTACATATATTAAGCTCGCCGATCTTAATTCCTCAATTAATGGAGAAAGACCATATGGTAATTTACTTAAAGCCTCCAATGGATTGATGTATGGATTGAACATATTAGGTGGAGCAAATAATTTTGGAGTCTTATTTGAATTTAATCCTACAACAAATGTGCTGACAAAAAAACTGGACTTTGGTGGTACTATAGGCGCACAACCCTGGGGAAGTCTGATTCAGGCTACTAACGGACTTTTGTATGGTTTGACAACTATAGGCGGTGTATTAAATGGCGGTACTATTTTCAGTTACAATACTTCTACAAATACGGGAACGAAAATTCATGATTTCTCAAATATATTACCCTCAGGAAATACTCCATACGGAACTCTTTTTCAATCTGCAAACGGAAAACTTTATGGCGCAACACGAATTGGTGGAACAAATAACTTAGGAACTGTTTTTTCATACGATATAAATACTGCTACATTTACAAAAATTCATGACAACGCAACTTTTGATGGTATAAACTCTTTACATGCAGCATTCATAGAAACTGGTATGAGTCTTGCCGTTGGCACAATACCAACCTATTTATGCGAAGGAAGCACTATAAATATTCCTGTTGAAACCAGTGACTTGTTTAACGCAGGAAATGTTTTTACTGCACAACTCAGTAATTCATCCGGAAGTTTTGCAAGCCCAACCACCATTGGTACACTAACATCGCAAACAGCAGGAAATATTTCTGCAACTATTCCAACCGGATTATCGAACTCCGGATATAGAATCAGAATCGTTTCTTCAAGTCCTGCGATTACTACTGCAAACAGTCCTTCGCTGATCATAAGACCATTTAATAAAACAATCTTCTTCGAACAAATGGGAATTGTTGCGGGAACAACTACCACAAGTGCACACGAAACTGCAAATGGTTTTGATAACGATGGTCTCACAATGACCGGAAGTGCTGATGTAAGGGTCACTGTTCCTTCCAACGGTTACTCACAAGCATCCGGAAATGCAAATGTGTTTTTTAATATTACTTCTGGACTTAATTTTCAAATTAGCGGAATAAATACTACCGGACAAACCGGACTAGAGTTAAGTTTTGGAATTTACAAAAGCAGCACTCTCTCAATTGCTGACCTTCTAATTGTTGAAGTCAGTTCTGATGGAGTCAGCTATCAACCTCTTACATATACTTTACCAATAGGACCCGGAACCAATGTATGGCAACATCGTACTGCAACAGGGGTAATTCCTGCAACTGCCAATTTAAGGATTCGATTCCGTCAAAGTGCTGTCATTCCAACGAATCAATATAGAATAGATGATATAAGGTTATCAGCTGATAATTTAAATCCTTCTATTACTGCTGCTACCCCAACTTTCGTCTGTAACTTTAGCACTTTATCACTTTTTGCTCCGACCAATCAATCTTATTTATGGTCCAATGGTTCTACTATTCAAAATATAGTTGTATCAACTGCCGGAATATATAATTGTACAATGACAAGTTTCAATGGATGTTCAGCAACTTCAAACAGTATAAATGTTAATGACAGTACACCTTCTCAATTTTCTGTTACCGGTGGCGGTACTTATTGTTCAAGTCCCGGAACAGGATCATTAATTGGAATGAGTTCATCACAGGTCGGTTACAATTATCAACTTTACCTAGGAATTACTCCAGTGGGTGCTCCTGTGGCAGGGACTGGAAGCTCATTGAGTTTCGGATTAAAAACTGCTACAGGAAATTATTCTGTTATTTCTACCTACGGCACTTCAACGTGTACAAGAAATATGCTTAACACTGTTAATGTTGGTGTTGCCACTTCATCAACGTACTACGCAGATACAGATGGCGATGGATTCGGAAATCCCGCTGCTCCAATACAATTATGCGCACCTACTGTAGGCTATTCATTAAACAATACAGATTGCAACGATACAGCAGCTGTTGCATATCCTGGGGCAACAGAGATCTGTAATGGCATAGACGATGATTGCGATAACTATATTGATGAAGGATGCGGTGCACCGATATATTGTATCGGGCCAAGCGCTTCTTATATAGCACCATCAGGTCCATCGTATGTCAATCAATTCTCTCCCTTTCCAACACTTAATGCTGCCGTCACTTTTCTGAATTCATTTGCTCCTACTTCACATGTGATCTTTGAATTACAAAATGATTATACAAGTACAGGAGAAGCTTTTCCTATTATTATTAATTACCAGGGAAATGCTTCAGCGACTGCTGTTTTCAGACCAAGAAGCGATGTTTCAACCATGTTGACAATTTCAGGAGTTGGTGTAGGTGTTACCTCCGGATTAATTGAGTTTACGGGAGCTGACTATGTAACATTTGACGGATCTCCAGGAGGTGTGCAAGGAAATATTTCATACTTGAGGGTTCGCAATACAACTAACGGAAATGCAAATGCAAATTTTCATTTAAAAAGCGATGCTACACACAACACAATTAATGCCATTACAATTGAAGGTGGGAACAATTCATACCATTGCATCTTGTTAGGTTCTTCACTGGGAACTACAGGTAATGATTTTAATATTATCCGAAACAATGTCATCAGTAACAGGAGCGATGGAAGTCCCTTTCCACCTGAGATTGCCGTTCATTCTTCAGGTGCTGGCAACGGTGCTGCAGCGAACAGCGATAATGAGATTATAAATAATAAAATTGTAAATATCAGCGATGGAATAAAAATTGAGTTATTTGGAAATGAGGGTAACTGGAATATCAGCAATAATCATATCTATTTTACAAACAATTCTCTTACTACAAAAATCTCGGAGGCAATTTCTGTTTCCAGTATTGGAAACCTCACGGCAACAATTTCTTCGAATTATATCGGCGGAACAGCTCCATTTGCGGCAGGAGCACCGATGATAGAAACCAGTGGGACAATCGGAACAGGAAGCATCTATGTCCGAATATTAAACGCAACTACTAAATCTACTATATCCGGGAATGTTATTAAAAACATGCAAAGACCTAGTGTAGGTGGTGGGTCATTTACAGGGATTGTTGTGGAATCCTGCCCAACAGATATTATTGATAATGTCATAGGAGATCCAAATGTTTTGAATGATCTCTCATTTGGTGATAGTTGCGACATTTTATTCAAGGGAATAAACTATACTTCAGCGCAAGACTTAATGAATATCTCAATTTCAGGAAACAAATTGAGCAATTTACTTTTCAGTAGAACAGGTTCGACATCGAGATCGTTTCTGGGAATATATTATTCGAATCCCTTTCAAACATCCACAACATCAATCATCTCAAACAATCTTATCAATTCTATCGATTATAGAAGCCAAGGGAATGTCACATGTATTACTGCCGAAAGTTTGGAAAATGCAGCTCTGCCGTTAGTTTTTTCTGCAAATGTTATCGAGAATATAAAGATGTCAAATGTAGATGCCGGTTCATTCAAAGGCATTTTCTGCGAAAAAGCAAATGTTTCAATTATTGGAAACAGAATAGGTAGTTTTACAAATCCTGATGACATTTCTATTGCTTCGGCAACAACACATTATGGAATTTCATTGAACTTTAATTTCGAAGGGAACGGTTTAATTCAATATGATACTATTGCAAACTTTACTCTTACGAATACATCAGCTTCAAATAAATTTATTGGAATTTATGCAAGAATAAAAGGTTCACTAATTAATGAAGTCTCAAGTAATGTTGTAAAAAACATCTCATCGCATGCAATTGGTTCCGGAAATATTTATTCTAATTCTTCTGATTTCAATATTAATGGAATCTTGTATTTAAGTTTAGGCACCTCGGGCTTATCTGTTTCTAAAAATTCAATTTCAGGATTGAAAGCAGTTACGACTTCATCTCTGTCAAATACTGGAATCTCAGCGATCAGTATTTTGAGAAATTCGGCACCGTTGTTAAATGTTAATGGCAACAGCATTCATTCACTTACTAACACTTGCACTAGCACATCTTCATTTCCCATGATTTTCGGGATCAGATTTACCGGAATACAATCAAATTCGACCACATTGATTAATAATATGATCTCACTTAACAACGGCACGAATACTAATGCGGTTGACATCTATGGAATTTATGATGATGTTGCATATAGTGTTCAAAACGGAAATTCTAAAAACTACTATTACAATTCAGTTTCAATTTCAGGATCTAATTCAAATACAGCACGTTCATCTGCTTTCTGGCAAAGCAATAATGATGTTATTATCAGTTTAAAGAATAATATTTTCCATAATACCAGATCAGGAACAGGCAGTCACTTTGCAATTGTTAACGAATCCGGAAGCATAGGTGCATGGACTTCCAGCTCTTCAGATTACAATGACTTGTATACTTCAAACAGTAATAGTTTAGGTGCATTTCCATTGAATTCAACCTTAACTTTTGCAGGATGGAAATCAGTATCGGGAGGTGACAGTCACTCACAAAATGTTGCCGTAAATTTTGTTAACAACACTAACGATTTACACTTACTTGCTTCAGGAAATTGCACTCTTGAAGGTTCAGGTATTGCAATCAGTGGACAGACACTCGACTTCGATGGACAAAGCCGCAATATATCCACTCCGGATATTGGTGCAGATGAATTTACCGGTATATGTGCAACATTGGTTAATCTGAAAGCTTTCATTCAGGGGTTTTATATTAGCGCAGGTTCAATGCGTAAGACAATAGATCCAATTGCTGTTTCTACAAATTGTGATAGTGTGGTCCTACAGCTTGCACAAGCAACTCCACCTTACACCATCTTATTCACCGACACTGCGATTCTTCAAACAAATGGTGATGCACAATTCTCTTTTCCGTCTTCAGTTTCAGGAAATAATTATTACCTGGTCTTGAAACATAGAAATGCATTGAAAATCTGGAGTGCAAATTCAGTAACACTTGCAAATGGTTTCAGTTACGATTTTACTACTGCTGCGAATAAAGCATATGGTTCAAATCAGGCACTTCTTCAAACTGGAATATTTGGATTGTACAGCGGCGATGTTAACCAGGATGGATCAATTAACAATAGTGATTATACGTCGATTGAAAATATAACTCAGAATATAATCAACGGTTATTATCCTCAGGACCTTACAGGAGATCATCAAATTGAAAGTTCTGATTTTAGTTTAATTGAGAACAACGCTCAACTATTACTGAACATCGCTCATCCATAAACTCCAAAAAAATAATATTCGAATGAATTAATTTTTTTATTGAAAAAGTTCACATCATGGAACAAAAATAGAATACGAACGGGATTTCTTGGAGAGATCTCCATTAGCTGCCTTTAGCCCAAAACTAAATTCATATGAATTGTTATTCGAAACATTGATGTCAAAAAAGTAACTTCTTTGATTTGATGCTAAAGTATATGCAATATCACCATGAATTGAATGTTCGTACACAACAACGTTTTTAATTATTGACGGGTCTTTGAAAAGCTCTTCTCTAATGTGGAAATAACCTTTCACAAAAGGGAATGAAGAACTGGCTGTCGAAGCAACCAAGCTATCAACAATAAATATTTCCTCTCCGGAATTCACATCCAAAGGATTATATATCACTTCACTAAGACGGTCCTTTGTGCAGGATGAAACGATCATTGCACTCATAAAAACCAACCAGTATTTTTTTAGAATTTCCATACGATTTTTGCCATTGGTTGATTGAAGCCGTAAGAACCGAAACCGAAATTGACTAGTACCGGAGATTCATGATATTGTATTTTTTCCAACCTCTTCTTATGGAGAATAGTTTCATAAATACCAAATGCTATTACACCAACAGAAACAATTTTAAGAGTATTATCTGAAATCCGAAGAGCTTCATATCTGTCTTTATCCTTTTCGTAAGCTAATTTATATTCTGAAAGCTTATCAGGTGAAATTGCATTCTCATAAGCTGTTTTATTAACGATAGCTTTATCGTATGCATTGTTCATCATTCCGCTCATAAGGAAGTGACTTGCTACTGATGCTACTACGTAGGCAGAAGTGCCAAATAGATAACCTTTGTATATACCCAACTCCTTTTTATAAACCTTGTATTTATTAGTGTACTGCAATTTTTTTTTAAAATACAAAGTTGTATCACCGGAAATCTTGATTGTATCAATTGTCATTTCATGATTCGGTGCCCAGCATTTCAAAATATAATTTCCCGAATTAACTTTTAATAATGCCGCTTGTCGAATATGAGTTGTGTCAAGTAAAATAACTACATCGTTACAATTCGTCACAACCTTTAAATAACTCTCAGATCTTACCGGTTTTATCAGAATTAAAATTAAAAATACAATTAAACAACACTGTTTAAACATTCAAATTCGCTTTAGATGATATAACCGTAATGATAATAAAATTATCCTTGCTACAAAAAAATTTTAATTGATATACAATTGGCAAAACTTGTCAATGTCATAACATTATTGCTAAATTTGTGCCTTTCAGATAACTTTCTGACCATTTTGATCAAAAGAAACGTTGATCAGATGTCAAAATTCAATTAATTGTCCCGAAATCACATCAAATTACTTGGATAACTCGCATTCACTTGAAAATCCGGATCAAAGTTTCGGCAAGAAACTCTATGCCTACCAACATACGGCTATCGAAGAGATTCTGAAAAGAATCAAAGAGCATCCAACCAATTATAATTTACTCTATCAGCTTCCCACGGGTGGCGGTAAAACAGTTATCTTTTCTGAGATAGCAAGAAGATATATTGAGATCACAGGCAAAAAGTTTTGATCCTGACTCACCGGATCTAGCTTTGCGGACAAACTCATACTATGTTAAATGAGTTTGGTGTAAAGAATAAAGTGATCAACAGCGCTGTTAAGGAATTACCGGTTCCTAATGATTACATGTGTTTTGTTGCAATGGTGGAAACACTGAACAACCGTTTAAGAGATAAAATCCTTGACATTGATGACGTGGGATTGATGATCGTCGATGAGGCGCATTATAATTCATTCGGAAAACTATTCAAGTTTTACGACAAAGGTGTTGTACTTGGCGTTACTGCAACTCCGTTAAGTTCCAATATCAATTTGCCGATGAAAGATAACTATGATGAACTTATCGTAGGCGAATCCATTTCTTCTTTGATCGAAATGGGATTTCTTTCACGTGCTATCACTTACAGTTATCATGTCGGCTTAACTTCTCTGAAAGTCGGCATCAACGGAGATTATACAGTCAGTTCAAGTGAACGACTTTATAATAATCACGCAATGCAGGACAAGTTGCTTAGTGCATATCAGGAACAAAGCTTAGGTAAAAAAACACTTATCTTCAACAATGGTATCGATACGTCTAAACATGTTTATGCAACATTCAAGCAAGCAGGTTTTGATATCCGTCATCTCGACAACACTCATAACCCTCGTGAGCGAAGAGAAATTCTTCAATGGTTCCGGGAAAAACCGGATGCAATCCTGACATCAGTAAGTATCCTTACTACAGGATTTGACGAACCCACTGTAGAAAGTATTATTTTGAATCGCGCGACGAAATCATTAACACTATATTTCCAGATGATCGGTCGTGGCTCACGTGTTCTACCAAATAAAAAAGAGTTTAATGTCATTGATCTTGGAAACAACCTGAGTCGTTTTGGTTTATGGGAAGCAGAAGTGAACTGGATGAATATTTTCCGTTCACCTGAACTTTATCTTGAAGGAATATTAACCGATGAAGAAATTGAACTGGCTTATAAATATATAATGCCGGAAGAATTGCGCAAACGATTCAGTAATTCTGCAGACATCGATTTTGATGTTAAGAAAGAACACGAAGATGCATTGAATCACCATCATCGTCCAAGAGTTGTTATCGAAAAATCAATAGCACAACACTTGAAGATGTGCATTGAGAACAGCACGAATTTAAACGAGGCTTTAGCACTGGCTGAAATCCTGAAAGAAGAAATCGATTATCGCGTCAGAGTTTATGCCCGCTGCTTAAGTAAAACTTCTGAAAGCTATGTAAAATGGTTGCAGGATGAGTATAAAAGAAATCTGAAAGCAGGACTTTTCATGAACAACATCAAACCTGCAGATCAAAAGGGAATTGAAACAGAAACCGGTTCTGATTCTGCCGGCTCAGAAAATGAAATTGAATAACAAATTCAAAATGCGCCGGCATTCTATTCAACATGATTGTTATCAGCTAAACGGCATTATTCACAAATCGCACATACTTATGGTCTACTTTTGACTTAGAGCATCTATTACTGTCCAGTTTCCGGAGACTGTTCATTTACTATGCTCTTCGAAATTCTAAATGAAAAAATAATTCTTGTAACATTTTCCTCAATTTTAATACTTCCCTTTTTTTCTTGTCTGCACAAAAATGATTTGTCAACATTAAAGGAAGTCTCATTTGCAAATGACATTCATCCAATACTCGCTGCAAATTGCACACAGAGCAATTGTCATAGTAACAATGGAGGAGAATTCCCGCTAGTGACATACGAAGAAGTTATGAGTGGCGGTGAAATAAAAGCCGGAGATGCACATGGCAGCAACTTATATCAAACTATCAGTAATCATGGGTTTGTAGATGCAATGCCGCCAGATCCACTTCCACCTTTATCTACAGATCAGATAAAACTCGTTTATATCTGGATCGAACAGGGAGCAAAAAATAATTAACTAAATGAAATACATCTTCTCCCTGTTAATATTGATCTTGCTTCATAGTTGCTATTATGATAATGCAGATGAACTGAATCCCGGAACAGAACCTTGCGACACAACCGGTGTCGTTTCTTTTTCAGCAGACATACTTCCCATTATGCTGCACAATTGTGGGAGTCAGAATGACGCCTGTCATTCATCAACGGGTTCACAAAGCAATTATGGACTTGATAGTTACTCCTCTGTTATTTCAACTATCAATTCCAGCGGCACCTTTATTAAAACAATTACTCACGATCCGACAATTAGTTCCTCTAAATGGATGCCACTTAATTCTAATGCTAAGATCTCTGAATGCAATATTCAAAAAATACACGCCTGGTTGAACAGAGGACTTCCTAATAATTAATTATGAAAATAATATTTCGACAAATCTTATTAATTCTGAACTTACTTTTGATTGGCATAGTAGCTCATAGTCAGGATATCAATGATTCAATATTTTACACTACAAACAACAGATCAAACCTGACAATTTCAACTTTCAAGGCTACGAGATTGATAGATCAACATACAATTGAAGTACTTGGAAAAAGAACCCTTGATTTCAGAATCTCACATCGGTTTGGACCGATCAACAGCAAGGCATATAATGCATGGGGAATTGATGGTCCGGCAAACATACATTTAGGTTTAGAATATAGTTTTGACGGAAGATTAATGATCGGAATTGGAAGAACATCCTATGAAAAAATGACGAATGCATTCTTAAAATATAAATGGTTTAGGCAAACTGATGATAACAAAATGCCTTTAACTATTACTTTGTTTACCGGAATTTACAGAACAGCGCTCAAAGTTGACAACAGCCCTACATCAGGTTTTAATAAATATCAATATAGCGCAGACAGACTATCATATTGCTTTGAAATAATTGCTGCAAGAAAATTCAATAGTAATTTTTCCCTTCAGATTAACCCGTGGTTTGTCCATTACAACTTAGTGGACAATATTAATGACAGAAATGATTGTTTCGGTGTTTCCGGTGCAGCTAGATTTAAGTTCACTAAACGTTCAGCCATTACAATAGAATATGCTTACAGAATAAACAACTATTCGATTGAAGTAAAATATTTTGATAGCATGTCAATAGGTTATGAACTTGAAACCGGCGGGCATGTATTTCAAATACATCTTACAAATAGTTTTGGAATAACTGAAAATCAATTTTTAACCCATACAGATTCCAAATGGAATGATATGGGAATAAGACTTGGATTTAATATTTCGAGAGTATTCAGCTTATAACTAATAGCGAATTATTAATAATTGATTTTAATTGCATTGTCCGAGAAGGTAGTATACAACAACAAAAATCAGTATTGTACTGAAACACCCTCCGCCTAATTTTTTTGCACTATAACCTGCTATAAGGCCTTTGAATAATCCGTTCATAGTTGTGAGTTTTTAGAAAGTTAAATAAAAAGCATGCCTCTTTTTTTTACGAATAGTGAGTAACCTGGTATCACCAAGCCGGGTCCGGACACCCCGTTAGTTCACAAGAACCGTTTGCCCATCAAATTCAACCTTGGTTCCTTTCCGGATCTTATTTCTTTTGCGTAATTCCACCTCGCCGTTAACTTTCACTTCACCATTTTCAATTGCAGCATTTGCATCTGCACCTGATTCACACCAGTGAAGTAATTTTAACAACTGATTCAGGTGAATATTATCACCGGTGATCTCAAATTCTTCCATTTCATTTTGTTTACACAAAAATAAGAACAAAATGATTCATTATCTTTATGCCATGGAAATAAACGAACAATTCGACAACCTTCGGAATGAACTTAACAAAACCAAAACCTGGCCAATTGTCTATATGTTTAAATTTATTATTCCTGCTGACAATAAAAAGCAGGCTTTGGTGGAATCGAAATTTTCTGATGAATCAGTAATCACCAAAAAAGAATCAGCAAATGGAAAATACCTGAGTATTACTATTAAAGAAGTCATGCTTGATGCTGACTCAATCATCAACAAATATCTCGAAATGCAGGAGATCGACGGCCTGATTTCTTTATGAAAACCGTTTTCAAGAGGAACTGTTCAAAAATTCACCCTCCGATTAAGGATGTTCGCCATTAACATCTCTTAAATGAAACCATTTTTTTGCGGAATGTCATATAACACTATAACTTTGATTTTCCCGTTTACGATTCCTTCTTCTAAAAAAGGGATCTGAATACAAAGTGCTGTAAATAAATTACAATGTACTCCTCATTTAAAAATTACTTTTTCCGCATCGTTTTTGTTTTTATCGCACTGAATTTTTCTGCATCATTTTGCCAAGGCAATACCGGCGGCTGCGAAAATGATTCTACCATTGTTCATTTATTTACCAGAAACAATAGTGGTGATGTAAGTCATTCCATAACGATTTCATTATTCGACAGGGATTCCGGAATTGTTCAAAACTGTCAACAACAGCAAGCAGTCAATAGCGTCTGGTCAAATACAATTTGCCAAACTGATTTCTGGGAAAGGACCGACACAGTAGAAAATGCAAATGGTGATGTAATAGAGTTAATAACATCTAGAGGAAGTACGATCGGATGGACCAATAAACTTTCAAGAACTTTTAACTATACTATTTCCGGAAAACTAAGCCAGGAAACTTCAAGGATATGGAATGGCTCTTCATGGGATAGCACTAACTATAAATCCTATGGATATGACAGCCAGGACCAACTAATACTTACACAATCTTTCACTATAAATTCCGGAATCTGGAACAAAATTAATTTAGTTGAAATAAATTACTTATCCGGACAAATTCAATCCAAGAGATACGCAAGTGGAAATGCAATGAATAGTTGGGAGAATGATTCACTTTTCAATTTTAATTACTCGGGTTCAATCCGAAGTTCAGCGCAACTTAGTTACTGGGATACAATAAACTCGTCTTGGTTATTTTATGGACTACTTAACTACTCCATGTTATCAAACGACTGGAGTATTCATATTGACAAGACAAATTCAAAATTATTGAATGGAAATCTGGTCTATGATTCTCTTGCATACGAAATTGATTCTTCAGAAAATATTGTTTTTACTTTCAACAAGATTTTTACTCTTGCTCATCCTGCTCCAAGCGATTACTACGAATTTTACACTTATTCTGAAGACAAAGACAAAGTGGATAACGCATACATTACAAAAAGAACTGTAAGCGGCGATTACTTCATGGAAATTTCCACACCCGGTGATACGATGATCGCAGACTTCAGTCGTGATGTTGTAAATGAATTGTTTTACAATACTACATTGCAATTAACCGGAACAGAATATCACGGCGGGTGTACAAATCCGTGTGGAGGTGATTCGCAATATCTTTATGACTCTACAGGATTTTTAACAAACTACAATCACTATCGCTGGACAATGGTTTCGGATGATTATTATTATGATAGCTATTCGCATTATAACAACTCAACGCCAACTATAATCATACCTGAATGGGAGAAAAATATTGCAACATGTGATTCATCGGCATATCAGCCTAATCTGGTCATTGCAGGTGGATGTGCACCTTATCACATTCAATGGTTCCCTGCAACAGGTCTATCAAGTGACACGATTCTCAATCCTTCCATTTTTATAACCGACACAGTGGAGTATACAATTATGCTGACCGACAATAATGGAATTTCAGACACAGCAACGTTTTCGGTATTACCATTGATCACATCACCAGAATTATTGGTCGACTCGAGTGGCTGCCCGGGAAGTGTTACGCTTACTCTGCCTTATAATTTGAATAATTCGTACGCCTGGTATAAAGATAATTTAAGAATCGTATTACCGGATACAAATCAGATCGTAGTGACTGATGCCGGTGAATATTTTGCAATTTCATATGCAAGTCACGGTAGCCAGTACAGTAATTCAGTTTACTGTTCTATGCGATCTGACACATTCAGAATCACTATTCCAACGGCAATCAGACATTTTGAAGAAATCGATCTTTGCAATGGCTCAGCTTACATTTTACCGGATGGAAACATTGTTGAATTAGCGGGAACTTATATTTCAAATTTGGTGAATAGTGCAGGTTGTGATTCAATAATTGAAACAATTGTCCATGTAATTGACCTTCCGGTCATGACCACTGCAATAGATCCGATCTTATGTTACGGCGATTCAGCAGAAATTACAGTCTCAGCATCAGGAGGCATGCTACCATATAATGGAACCGGAACTTATAAATATCCTGCAGGCACTTTTGTCATCACTGTGACTGATTCAATAGGTTGCAAAGACATAGATACTTTATCTATCACAGAGCCATCTGAATTGATAGCTGATGCAGGAACACCACTCTACCTTTGTACTGCAGGACAAGTTTTATTAGGAGGAACGCCTACTGCTTATGGAGGAACTGGAAATCTTCAATACCTTTGGACACCCGGCGCTCTTTTAATTTCAGATATAGATTCAAACCCGATTGCAGCAGTATCCTTATCTACCATTTATCATGTTGTAGCAACTGATGCCAATGGATGTACTGCTTTTTCTGATGTATTGATTGAGATCAGCGATCTCATTGAACCTGTAATTACCCGTAACGGAAACATGCTTTATGCAAATTCAAATGCACATAACTACGAATGGTTTTATAATGGCATTTTAATCTTGTCAGGGAATTTTCCAAGTATCAATGCAACCCAGGATGGCGATTACGGTGTCCGCGTGTATGATAACGAAGGTTGTAATCTTACTTCTTCACTATTTACATACCTGCTGAATTCCACTCATTCAGTTTCACAAAATTCAACTTTCAGCATTTTTCCAAATCCTGCGAATGAAGTATTTTATATCGAACAAAAAGCTGCAACTTCTCAAAGTACACTCCGGATCTTTGACATAACAGGAAAAATTATTTTAACTGCTCCTTTGACCGAAACAATCATGAAAATTGATATTTCGAAGTTACCGGGCGGATTATATACAATTTCTGTTTCAAATGAAGCAACAATTTTTTATGATCAATTGATCATCGGTAAATAGTGGCTATTTAAATTTACTGGCACTGTTTTTAATTTCATATCCGAATATGAAGACTTCCGGACTATTTTATGATCATAAAGGATCAGCAAAAGCAGCACAACTTAGTTACATTAATGACAAGACTGAAGGAATTCAAAGGATATCCGATAAATCCGGATTTAAATATACTTATAAAGGCAAACCACTTACCACAAAATCAGAACTCGAAAGAATTAAAAAGCTGGCAATTCCTCCTGCATGGCAAAATGTATGGATCTGTAAATCTCCGAATGGCCATATTCAGGCAACCGGTTATGATGTTAAACACAGAAAGCAATACCGTTATCATTCAAACTGGAATTCAATTCGAAATGAAACGAAATTCCAACATATGCTTGACTTTGGAAAATCTCTTCCGAAATTACGAAGCAAACTTCGGTCTGATCTTTCACAAAAAACATTAACAAGCAGCAAAGTCATTGCAACTATTATAACTTTGATGGAACAAACGTACATCCGTATCGGAAACGAAAGCTATGAGAAGCAGAATGGATCACATGGAATGACAACATTAAAAGATCGCCATGTTAAGATCAGTTCCGGATCAATGACGTTTTGCTTTAAAGGCAAAAAGGGAATTCAGCACACGATAAAACTCAACAATAAAAGGATTGCTAAGATCGTCAAGCAATGTCGTGATATTCCGGGGAAAGAACTCTTTCAATATCTTGACGAAAAAGGGAAACATCATAAGGTTGATTCCGGAATGGTCAATTCATACATCCACGAAGCTACGGGAGGAGATTTTTCAGCAAAAGATTTCAGAACCTGGGCCGGAACATTACACGCTCTTGAAGCCTTGAAAAAATCGGTGTTGCACCTTCTCTTACGGTAGCAAAGAAAAATATAGTAGAGGCTTTGGATTTTGTAAGTGAAAAACTAGGTAACACACGAACCGTTTGCAAGAAATACTATGTTAATCCTGTTGTTTTGGAATTATATGAAAACAACAAACTGCTTGAATTAACAAAGAAAAATGTTTCACTTAAAAATGTCGCTACAAAATTAAGTGGTGAAGAAGCAATAATGCTTAATATTCTGAAAGTTAAAAGTGCAGCTTCCTAAATTTTTTAATCAAATAATTAAATATTAATTTTAACCATGCCAATGATATTAATTCAAACATAGTACTCGGATTTCATTAAACAAAATAAATAAAATTGTACAAAATCTTCATTCATCTTTTACTTTTTGCAACAAACATCTATGGACAAGACACAATTATATCATCCAATCTAAAAGAGATTGTAATAACTTCTTACTTCAAACCGGAAGAACAATTTTATCAACCGGTTTCATCCGCTGTCATTGATAGTGTTGATCTTTACAATTCACGTGACCAGTCACTCATCCCCGTGGCTAATTTGAAAGCCGGAATCCGAATGGAAGAAAGATCTCCGGGTAGTTATCGATTTTCTGTCAGAGGTAGTTTGTTAAGGTCTCCATTTGGTATCAGGAATGTAAAGTTCTATCTCAACGAATTTCCATTAACAGATGCCGGTGGTAATACTTATTTCAATTTGTTTGACCACACACTTTTTACCGGGATTGAAATTCTGAAAGGTCCGGATGGAAGTATTTTCGGTGCTAATTCAGGCGGAGTTACCAGATTATTACTTGCTCCCCCTTCAGATACCTTAGCTCTGCAACTGAAACTCAGTAGCGGCTCTTTCGGCGAAGCATATCAATCAGTCAGAGCTAACCTGATCAAAGGCAAACACAGACTTACTATTTTTGAAAGCTATCGCAGGAATGATGGTTACAGAATGAATAGTGCTCTGAAAAAATTCAATGCTATGATCTACGATAATGTTAATCTGTCGGAAAAATTATCTCTTGATGCTTTTGGATTTTTTTCTAACCTCAACTATAGAACACCCGGCGGTTTAACAATGCTTCAGGCCGAAAATGATCCAAGACAGGCAAGACCCCGAACAGCTACTCTTCCTTCAGCGAGAGATCAACACTCAGGAATAGAAAACAGAACCGGTTGGGGAGGTGCGCAATTAAAATATAAAATTAATCAACGATTCACTTTTTTAATTGACGCAAGTACAACTTACACAGATTTCAAAAATCCTTTTATCACTAATTATGAAACAAGAATAGAAAGCGGTGCAAACGGAAGATCATGGTTCATGGCAGAAAACAAAAATGTAAATTTGTTCAGATACAAACTGGTTGCAGGAATTGAATTCTCAAAATTACAATCAAACATAAATAATTTTGAAAACAATTCAGGGAATAGGGGTTCATTGATCTCATCAGACAAGATCACCAATCAATATCTGGTGCTTTTCGGTTCAGCACATATATTTATTGGCGATAAAATCGGCGGACAAATCAGTGTGAGCCAAAATCAGAATTCAGCAATCATTAGAAGTATTTTTCCAGACGAAATAGATCAGGAGATAAAATACAAAGCTCAACTGATGCCTAAATTTTCCCTTTCATATTCACCGAAAAGTTTTTTAATTGTTCGCGGTGTCCTTTCAAAAGGCTATTCAGTTCCAACAACTGCTGAACTCAGGCCATCAGGAAATATTATCAATACAGATCTTCAACCGGAAACGGGATGGAATCATGAAGCCGGTATCAGGGTTAAAACAAAAAATAAATTTTTCTATACTGACATTTCTGTTTTTAAATATGTTCTGTCAAATACTATTTCCCGAAGAACTTTGTCAGATGATACTGAGTTTTTTCTTAATAGCGGAAAGACTTCACAGAAAGGATTAGAAGTTCAAACAAATTTTAATTTCTCAGTCTCTGATGAAAATTTTATTTCATTAAACATTGGTAATGGAATTACACTCTATGATTTCCGATTTGTAGATTTTATTTCAGGAGAAACTGACCTGACAGGAAAAAAACTAACAGGTGTTCCTGAAAAGACAATTTCTTCTTCATTAGAAATATCTAAAAAAGAGAAATGGAATTTTTCAATTTCACACTTTTTCACAGGTAAAATTTTACTGAACGATCTAAACTCTGATTCATCCCCTGAATGCAATCTGTTAAACTTCAAAGCAGAAAAATATTTTAAAGGAAAAACTTTTTTATGGACAATTTATTTTCAACTTGAAAATGTCACAAACGAATTTTACAGTTCAGGTTATGATCTGAATGCTTTTGGCGGAAGATATTATAACCCTGCACCGGGGCGAAGTTTCTATGCAGGAATCAGTATTGAATATTGACAGGAATAATTAAAAATGAATAGTGGGGCTTTGACAGAAAACAGTTTCCAAAATTGAACGAGGTTTAATTGCTTTTTGGAGGAATTGTGGAATTTTAAAAAGAGAAAATCAATTTTAACAACAATCTCCCATACATCATGGGTTTTAAATGAACTAATAATTCAATTGGCTTGAATTACCCGAATAATCCTGAAATTGGCCATCAATTCGAATCCCCTGAACATCACTAAACATAGTACTTACAGGGATTCTGACATTGCACAACATTTAGTTAATATCAGCCGTCAATAAAGTTAAAATGATCCTGCGACCTTTAACTTCTGACTGTAATCCTTGAAATCAGAATAGAAACGAATTTTGCTCATAAATAAGCTAGAATTCAGACTAAAAACTGCATGAAAGGCATATAATTTTAAGTCTCCAATACAAACATTATTAAAACAAACACAATGCAAATCCGCACATGTCGATTAATATTATTACTTGTATTATTCGCCTCGGTAATTTCAAATGCCCAATCATTTCAATGGGCTAAGTCCATACAAAGTGAAGGTTTCGATGAAGGCTACGATCTTGTAACCGATCCTGACGGGAATACATATATAGCAGGAATGCTGGAATATGATACAGATTTCGGCAATGGAATAATTTTGTCATCCGCAGGAGTGCATGACATTTTTCTGGCTAAATATAGTTCAACCGGACGATTGGTTTGGGCAAAGAGAGCCGGAGGTAAAGGCGGTGACAAAATACAATCAATTGCTTTGGATGGTCTTGGTAATATTTTTACTGTAGGAGAATTTGAAGATACATCTTACTGGGAGACGATCATGAAAAGAACTCCCGGTCCTGAAGTAAATAATATGTTTATTGCTAAATACGATACTACCGGTTCTGTAACCTGGGTTAGAACACTGTCTACAACAGGTGTACAACATTCCCGGGGATACGGGGTTTCTTGCGATCCACAGGGAAATGTATATGCATGTGGTGGAACTCAAGGCGATACTTATTCCGAAGGAAATTATTTGTTTACTTCTGAAGGTGATTATGATGCCACTGTTGTAAAATTTGATGCGAATGGAAATTATGTGTGGGGGCGCAGTATGGGTGGATCCGAAAGTGATAAAGCCTATGGTGTTGCAAGCGATAATAACGGTTTCGTTTATGTTACAGGTTATTTTGTTGGTCACGCAGATTTTTCTTCAAGTGTAGATCTGAATGGTAATGGACACACAGAAATATTTCTTACGAAACTGAATGCAACCAGCGGAAGTTTACAGTGGGCAAAGATGGCCGGAGATACCGGATTTGATCGCGCCAGAGATGTAATGGTAAATGTCAATGGAGATATTATCATTACCGGCGAATTTCAGACAGGGTACTTTGGAAGTAATCAGGCATTCTCCCGGGGCAATCAGGATATGTTTCTTGCAGCCTACAATAGCAATGGCGACAATCTATGGGTTGTTGACGGTGGTGGTGAAGAAGATGATATCGGCCGTGGTTTAGCTCACGATAATGCAGGAAATATTATTGTGGTCGGAGATTATGCTGTCGCAGGAATTTTTTCACCAGATACAATTTATGGCATTGGCTTTGCATATCTTTTTATCGCTGCCTACTCTTCTGATGGCTCCAATTTAAACTGGATTCGTTCAGCAGGCGGACTCGATAGTGACAGAGGTAAGGGAGTAGGTGTCGATAATGCAGATAATATATATGTCTGTGGAGAATTTATTGATTCAATACGGTTTGGAAATTCAAATACTATTGGAGATTCGCTATTAGATGTATACCTCACTAAAATTTCTACTTCATCAAGTTTTTGTTCAACACAATTATCTGTTTCCAGTAATAATAAATGTACAGGACAATGTGATGGTGTTGCAGTTGCCTCGGTAATTGGGCAAGGTCCGTTCACATATTTATGGTCAACAGTTCCTGCACAGAATTCGGATACAGCGACAGGTTTATGCGCAGGCACCTATGAGGTTATGACAACTGATGCTAACGGTTGTGTTGCAACTGCATTTGTAACTCTTAACGATCCTTTGCCACTCGTACTCACTGCAACTCCATCTGATGCATTATGCGCAGGAGCATGTACAGGAACAGCAAATGCTTCAGCAACAGGTGAAAGTCCGTTTCAATATTCATGGAATACATCACCTGTTCAAACCGGTGAAAATGCAACCGGTCTATGTGCAGGAAATTACGATGTCACAGTAATTGACAGCCTTGGTTGTACTACTACATCCAATGTTTCAATTGGAGAACCTCAACCACTTCAAATGAGTGCAAGTGTTACGAACTCTACATGTATAGGTTGTGCGGATGGCAGCATTGATGTGACTGTAAATGGCGGAACTCCAACTTATAGTTATATGTGGGACATAGGTGAAACAACACAAGACCTTTCAATTTTACTTGCAGGTTCATATGAACTTTGTGTAACTGATGATAATGGTTGCACTACATGCGACACCTATTTTGTTCTTGATGCAGGAACTTCTGTTGAAAATATTACCGGACAGAATTTCTCAATTTATCCGAATCCAATTGCAGATTTTGCAACTATAAAAATTAATACAAAAGGAACAGAACCATCGCATCTGAAAATATTTTCATCCGTCGGACAAGTAGTTTTTGAAACTAAATTTAACGGCAATGAATATCTGTTTTCTGCTAAAGGATTAAGCAATGGAGTCTACTTCGTTCAGATTTTGAATTCTCAATCGATTGGGAAAATGGTTCCGATTATGATTGAATAAAGTCTTTAAATATGCTTTACATAAGCGACATTCTTTTTGAATGTCGCTTTTTTTATGTCTATAAATATTTGTCTAACCTAGCTTTAGGTTACATCTATAGCAGGAAATATTTCAATAACATTTTGTAAAATTTAAAAAATACTTAGGACGCGATCACATTATATGTTTCATCAAAAACTAAATCGTAATTGTTTGATCCCTTCGATAGTTAGATTGAAACTTAGTTTTTAATGACAGGGAACACTTTGTTTATCTTTCCTTCAATTTTCAGAAAGTACAATCCAACAGTAAGTTCTTCCAATGAGACTCTTGTATTTATTCCTTGCATCCGACCATCCAGCAATGTTTGACCAAGATTATTCACAATTAAATATCGTGCATCTTTAATTCCATTTTCAACTGATATTACAATTTCCGATCGAGCTGGATTAGGATATACAACTATCAATTGATCTTTTATATCAAGTACCATCGTTGGGTCTTGCAAAATTGTCAGGTTGTCACATCTGATGCAACCCAAGAGATCTGTTACACATATCTGATAAAATCCAGGTGGAAGTCCTGTTATAGAATCACCTGTAATTATTCCTTGCGGTGGATCAATTGAAATAGTGTATGAGCCAACCGGTTCATCTACATTCAGTAAAAAACTTCCATTACTACAGGCAATACATGAAGTGTGCCTGACATCTGTAGTAAAATTCATACTATCAGTTTCTATAACAAAATTAGAAATAGAATTACATCCCGTGCTATCAATCACAGAAATGGAATGATTTCCACTACATAAACCACTTACAGAAGAAGTTGTTGCGCCGTTGCTCCATAAATATTCAAATGGCGGAGTTCCTGTAGCAACAACATTGGCACTACCAATGCATGATCCGATACAAACCTGAGATGTTGAATTGATTAAATTTATAGTACAAGAAATAGCATTGATACTATTTGAATATTGGTAACAGGTACCAAAATTTAAGATCCGCAAAGTATACTCTCCTGATATAAGTGGAAAATAATAATTGTTCATTGCACCTGTTATCGGAACACCATTAAACAACCACTGATAACCGGTACCTTGAACAAATGGTCCATCATAAAATAGCATTCCGTTCAATGAATCAATAGAAAAGACAATTGAGTTAATGCCATTATAAGTATAGATACAATCGGTCTCACAGCCATCAGGTAAAATTATTTTACAATAATAATTGCCTGCCAATGTGATATTTACTCTATAAGAATTTCCACTATACCATGTTGAATTGTATTGCCACGAATAATTAGCACCGACAATTTCCGGCGCTTCAAGGAAAACAGAATCACAATTTCCCGAATGAACTAATACCAGATCCATATCCGAACGAGACATGGTTGGGATCACCTGAAAATCTGACGACTGTTCACAACCATTGACATCGGTTTCAAATAGTGTATACTGATCAGGATAAACAATATTTACAAGTGTATCTGTGCTAAATGTATTCTGATCTACTTCCCAACGATATGTACTTCCCGGATTTGAATTAACCCAATATGTTCCTACACCTGTTTGGCAAAACCCAGTTGTAGGTTCAAGGAAAATATGCGGACCAGGAATGACCTGATTAAAATAGAAAGTATCTGGTTCTGTTGTAATAAGACAATTATTCGAATCAAGATAAATAACCTGACAGATTGAAGAAGCGGTCAAATTATAAGCTCGTGCACCGGAGTTCACTGTATCTCCATTAACGATCCATTTCTGCACCATTGCTGTTGAATAATTTAACTGTACAGTTTCAATATTGCTTTGACAAAATGGTAAGGTTGCTTCTGAAATTGTAGAAGGTACGACTTGATACACAAAAAAATTAACCTGATCTGTTGCAACCTGCCCTTGACTGTCTGTTACAGTAAGTGTAAACGTTCTGTTCGAAGTAGCATTCGCAATCTTCGCTCTGCCATTTCCCAAATTGACAACGCCGGAACTCCAGGAATATGTAAACGGGGCAACACCTCCTATAAAAGGATTAAGAATTCCTATAAGAACATCAGTGCTACCATAGCAAGCCCAGACATCTGCTCCTGCTGACACATTTAATATTGATGGATCAATATAGACAGTATCAGAAAATGTAGGGCAAGAAACAAAAGTTGAAACTATATAAGAATAATTACCGGCAATTGTCGGAATAAAATAACCTTGCGTCGCTCCGGCAATTGCAACCCCATCCAGGTACCATTGAATTGGTGTCACATTCGGAGAAGAAATTAAACCATTATTTGTAATTAATACAGTGCTTGTTGGAACAAATGTATGTTCAAACACCGATATGTTACTTTCGTTTGAACATCCGTCTGCATTTAAAACTTCAACTTCGTAGGTTCCTGAATTACTAACTGTAATTGATTGTGTCGTTTCTCCACTCAATAACCACAAATATGAATCAGCACTTGAACAAGTGAGAATTAAACTATCGCCTTCGCAAATGTCGAGTGGACCTGAGGCCGTGATAAAAGGTGTGGGATTTTGATGAACAACCAATTGACTTATTGATGATGTATCACTTCCGCATCCACTGGTTGCAACTAAAAAATAATCCCCTTGCTGATTCCCCGAATATAATTGTATTAGATTTTCATTTTGCGATGACAATAGTAAGCTTCCTCTGTACCATTGATACGACACGCCATTTTCATGGATGGAATACAAAACCACATTTTCTCCCATGCAAAGATTGACAACACTATCTGCACTTTGATAAACAATAGGAAGCGAACCGGAAATCTCTACATGAATTTGAGGGGTAGTAACTACCCAACCATCCGGTCTGGTAATTGTCACTTGAAAATATCCAGATGAATCTACTAAAACACTAGTAGTGGTATCTCCTGTATTCCATAGATAAGTACTGCCGGGACAACTATCGACTGATAAAACATTTGAAAGACCTGCACAAGAAATAGTATCACCAAACAGTTCTGCATAATAATAATTAAAAGTCTGATCACTAATGAATCCACCCATAGTTTCAGTGTGAATATAAACAGCACTTAAAACACCGTTTGAATAGTGGTAAGAACCATTTCCAGGTCCACCTGGCGAAGGGTCTGATTCCCATGAAAGTATATTACCTAATGAATCGTTAACCTGTGAGTAGGAACCCATTTCTGATGACCAAACAAGAGTGGGTGTATAGTATGCATAATATGATTCCCTATATGATAAATAGCCATAGGCATCTACATCGGTAAATTCATCATGCTCATAAAGCCATTGAGACATATCCCAAGTAAGAGTATAATGGTGAATTTGTTTGTTTAAAATTCCATAAGTATAAACTTCCATCTGGTAATTCTCCCATACACCAAGAGTTTTTTTCATTGTATAACTTGTATCAAGCAATGAATTAGAATTGAAATGAAAATACTCCACCATAGTTGAATCCCAGATTCCGGTGATAAATTTCATTGAATAGTTTTCAATCTTTTGTCCGGAAACATTGTATACTTTGTCTTCTCTTAAAGAGTCGTTCCACGAAGTGCCACTCCAACTTTGAATTATAACACTAATATCATTGCTGTTCAAATCATAACTGTGAAGCGCCTTATAGATCTGACTCGGATAGATCGAGAAATGAACTGTACTAAGTAAATTATTTTGCAGATCATAAACATTGGTATCTGATTGAAAAATGTACCATCCAGCATTGAAATTACTTCGTGTTTCTGTCAATTTATTTCCTGAAACATCGTAACTATATTCATATTTATAAATAGTTGGATTAGGAAATTGAATTGAACTCTTTGAAATATGATAGATCAGACTATCATTTGAATCATATTGAAAAGAATCAATTGCACTGACAACCCAGAACGCACCCGGCTCACTTTGGCCTGCATAAGTTATGTCGAGTACTTTTCCTGTGGAAGAATAATGTGTAACCTTCTGCCTGTATGAAGTATAAAAAATGTCATCTACGTCGGTTTCTTGTTCAATGACCACCGAATCACATTGAGAAAATGCTTTTGAAGAAATAAAATTAATTATAAAAAGGGTAAAAAGAATATTAATTCTCATGGAAGTTAAGGTTAAAATTATTAGTTCAATAAATGTAAACAATAATTTTAATACTTCCGGTCAGGAAATTTCAGATTCCGGTCAAAGATGCATTTACGCTTCCAAAATGCAACTCATGCACAATCCCATCTGATAATCCGAATTGCGGGACGATGATCTCTGCAGCATTAGCAGCTTTCATCTGACTCAAATAGATCTTCGCTGCAGGGACGATCACATCAGCTCTGTCAGGATTCAAGCCCCAGATTTCCATACGGTCGTCGAGTGTCTGATCTTTCATTTGGCCGTAGAGTTCTTTCAGTTTTTCAAAGGGCCATGATTTGCTTTTTCGGCCAATCATTTTAAAGATCTTATTTATATTTCCTCCGGATCCGATGGCTGTGATCGGCTGATGAAATGCAGTATTGCTACGCGTCCATTCCTTCATTTCGTCCCAGATCTCTTTATTGACTTTTCCTTCCAGCCAGCGAATTGTTCCAATGTTGAAAGAATTTGATGCAACAATCTTCATTTTATCAAATATGGTCAGCTCTGTGCTTCCGCCACCAACATCAATATATAAGTACGAATGATCATTACTTAAAAATTCTTCAACATGATTTGAATAGATCAACTCAGCTTCTTCTTTTCCGGAAATGATTTCTATTTCCAGTCCACAAGACTTTTTTACTTTATCTAAAAGCTCTTTGCCATTTCCGGCTTCGCGCATTGAAGCTGTTGCACATGCACGATAGGAAATAGGTTGAAAAACATCTATGAGTAATTTAAAAGCTTGCATTGTTTTCATAAAATCAGCAGACTTCTTCTCGCCGATTTTTCCGGTACGAAAAACATCTTCTCCTAAACGTAAAGGGATTCTTACAAGCTCCGACTTTTTAAAATGGACAACTCCATGCTCATTGACAGCATTACAAAGTAAAAGCCTGACTGCATTTGAGCCAATATCAATTGCAGCATATTTCATTACCCTATTCCCCATTTCCATTTTATAAAACTACATTAAAAAACGAAACACACGCATTAAAAAAACCAATTCACTTCCTGACTTTTACACTTTTAACGTTCACCTTCTGTGGCAATGAAGCAAGTTGTGATTGTGACCTCATACTTAAGATCCATTTGAAAATTTCATCCTGAGCCTTAAATGAACGGCCATTTCGTCTTTGATACTCATTTAATTTGTCTTTCGAATGAATTCTCGCTTTAGTATTATCTGTGAATTGAATTGTAACATATTTCATTAACTGAGATTGCAAATCGGCATCATATACAGGAACTGCCACTTCTGATCTGAAATCAAGATTTCTATTCATCCAATCGCCGGATGATAAATAATATTTCGAATCTCCGCCATGACAAAAGATAAAGATTCGGCTATGCTCCAGGAATTTATCGACAATGCTGATGGCTTCAATATTTTCACTTAATCCGGGAACACCGGGAATCAATGAACAAATTCCACGAACGATCAACCTGATCTTTACTCCGGCAGAACTTGCTTCATAAAGTTTTTCAATCATATCCTGATCAACGAGGCTATTCATCTTTAATATCATCCAGGCCTCTTCACCTTGTTGTGCATTCTCAATCTCTTTGTTGATCAGTGACACAAAACGCTTTCTGGTATTGAATGGCGAAACGATCAAATGTTTGAAGTGTCCCGTTTTGTAATTATTTTTATAGAAAGCAAAAAGTTTCTCGACTTCACGTGTTATCGATTTATCTGCTGTCAGCAATGAATGGTCGCAGTAAAGTCGTGCAGTTTTCTCATTGAAATTACCTGTTCCAATATGTGCATAATGAACAATCTTATTCTCTTCCTTACGGGTGATCAGAAATAATTTAGAGTGAACCTTTAATCCGGGAACACCAAAAATAACCTCTGCTCCTGCTTCCTGGAGTTTATCTGCATAATAAATATTTGTTTCTTCATCAAAACGAGCCTGTAATTCCAGAACAACAAACACTTGCTTTCCATTTCGAACAGCATTGATAAGCGCATTTACGATACTACTATTTGTAGATGCTCTGTATAATGTAATTTTTATCGAACTTACTTTCGGATCGATAGATGCTTCACGCAATAAATCAATGATATGTAAAAACGACTGATAGGGATATGCAAGTAAAATATCTTTTTTATGAATGACAGGAAATAAACTTTTCTGTCCGGCAAATGCTGGGTGATCCAGTGGTTTTGGAATCCGATACCACAATTCCTTTCTGCCGATCTTTGGGAAGTTAATAAAGTCCTTAAAGTTATGATACTTTCCGCCCGGAGTTAAGTACTCACGGTCTTTAAGTTTGATCTTCTTCACGATGAAATCCAGCAGATCACCCGGAATTCTTTCATCGTAAATCAAACGTACAGGATCTCCTTTTTTTCTCTGCTTCAAACCCTTTGTTACCTTTTCCAACCAACTCTTCGACATATCACTATCAATGTCAAGTTCAGAATCGCGTGTGAGTTTGATCGTATATCCTTCTATTGTTTCATAATCAAAAATAGAATAGATATCATTCAGACAAAAACGAATAATATCTTCTAAAAGGATTATACTTTTCTTATCTGTTTTTGAAGGAAGGACAATAATTCTGGGAAGTACATCGGTTGGAATTTCAATCAATGAAAACTTATTTTTATTTTCCGATTTTGAGCTGTACTTAATTCTTACAGCCAGATAGATCATCCTGTCTTTCAGATACGGGAAATGTGGTGCCGAATCGATCATGATCGGCATCAGATGCGGATAGATCTTTTGATGAAAATAATCGCGAACGAACAATTCCTGTGAAGGATTCAATTGTTTGTCACTTAAAAAATATATATTTTCCTCCTCAAGCTCAAGAAGAATTTTACTGAACAGTTTATCAAATTTCTTTTGCTGAGCAATAACGATCTCCTGTACATTTTCAATCAGCTCAACAGGATCAGTTCCTATGATCTCCTTTCCTCGTTTTCCGAACTTCATCATTCTACGGATCGTTGCAACACGAACCTTGAAAAATTCATCGCGGTTGTTACTGAAGATTCCTAAAAAGCGCAGCCGCTCAATTAAAGGTACTGTATCATCTTCCGCTTCCTGAAGGACGCGGGCATTAAACGACAACCAACTCAGATCACGGTTGATCAAAGTACTGTCTTTCTTTTTCATAAATTAAATGAGACTATTTTTTCTTCTTAACGACTCTCGCTTTTTTCTTCTTTACAACGACTTTCTTTTGCAAACGTTTCTTTTCTTTCGCTATTGCTTTGATCGTTTTTGAAAATTTCTTCGCGACAAGTTTTCCGGCCTGATCGATTGCCTTTTTCGCTTTAGAGATCGCTACTTTTTGTTCAGCAGGTAATGCAGAAGAAATGGCTGCTGATATTTTTGCTTCAAGTTCTTTTCTTAATTCTTTTTTCATAGATAATTGTTAATACGTGGTAAGATTTCTTAAATTTACGAAACTGCCAACTTGAACACAAAGACTTAATGATAATTTAATACTGACTTATGTTAGGTTTATTGTTTTTGGGGTGATCATTTCGAGAAATTTGATGCTTTCCCTTGATAATGAGTTCCATTTATCACCCTCAAGAGAAAATCGGGCCACGGCACAGGTAGGCATTTCGATTGCCTGGCCTGACAAACTACTGCTTAAGTCGCTAACAATAGGGTTATGCCCAAAAATTCCAACTGATCCCACTTCTTCGGGCAAAGACTTCAATATATCCAAATACTCATCTATACCAGACTCGTAAAGTGATGCCTCAATCTGTACCCTGTTTTTTGGAAACAATAATTCTTCAGAAATAATTAAAGCAGTAGTCAAAGCCCTTATTGCCGGGCTGCTAATAATAGCCTGCGGAATAAAATTTTTCTTCTTGAAATAAAGCCCCATGTTATGCGCATCCTTATATCCCCGGGCATTTAATGGACGATCAATATCACCTTGTCCTTCGATTGACCAATCGGATTTGGCATGGCGGATGATGTAAACAATTTTCACATTGCAAAGATATGTCTTAGGTCCTTTACTTTGACTTTATTCTTTACTTTCGTGAAAAATCTCATGTGTGAATGACCTCCTAACCCAATCTTTCGGCTACCTCGCCTCCGTACTTCTCGCCTTTTCTCTAATTGTAACAAACGACATCCGATTCCGCTGGTTGAACAGTTTGGGGTGTGTCGCTTTCATTGTTTATGGAATTGCATTATCTGCATTTCCGATCATACTTACTAATTCACTATTATTAGGGATCAACTTATATTATCTGATCAAGATCTATAACACCACTGAAAACTTCGATTTGCTTGAATTCAACAAGGATGATCTTATAATCCGGAAGTTTCTTTTTCACTACAGGAAAGACATTAAAAATTATTTTCCGGAATATTCTATTGACGAATCGGGAGACCAGTTGCGTTTTGTTGTGCTGAGAGATCTCGTCATTGCAAATATTTTTGCAGCGCATATAACTTCTGACGGAACTGCATTTGTTAAGATCAATTACACGCTGGAAAAATTCAGAGATTTCAAAGTGGGCAAATTTATTTTTGAAAAAGAAAACAATTACCTTTTTTCAAAAGGTGTGAAGCAGATCGCTTACAAATCTGTCGACAATAAAAATCATTTGCGCTTTCTCAGGATCATGGGATTTGAAAAGAAAATTATAGATGGAAATGAGTGTTATGTAAAAATTCTATTCTGACCTTTTATATTTAAATCCCGTTAGAAGAAAACATTATTACAATGAAAATATTTCCGGAATTGCTGAGTTAATTTCTGACACATATTTATCCCCGTGGGGCCGCCGAAAAAGTAAAGCTTTGTTTATTTTTTGTAATTTCAATAAAATAGTTTTTAATAGTTGAAATTGCTGACGCCATGCGTTGAGTCCCCTCAATTTTCCCCTCTCGCATGGCTATCCGCCTGGGGCCGACAGTTTTTTTTAAATAATAAAGGGAAAATACTCCAAATGAAAATCGTTACCGCATAGATGGATATTTTTTGCTATAGAAAAACAAATTAAAAGTCCCAAAACAGGCCATTTCTGATAGCCGAAATAAATTGTTTACGTGCACTTCGACGGCTTATTCAAGCACTTCATCGTCCTTTATACTATGGTGAAAAGAAAAATGTTGTTACTCCTTCAAAAAGGAAGTTAATTTACACCAGAAAATAAATTCAATATCACTCAGATCATGTTTCTTTTACCCATCTTCTTTATTTTATTTCTCCTTCCGCCGTTTCTGAGCGGAATAATGGCGCATTCATTTGGCAGGTCATTCTGGAAATGGTTTCTTATCGGGTGCTTTCTCCCTTTTATTGCAAATTTTATTCAGGCATTTTTACCGGATAAATCTTCTTCTGCCAAATTAACAAACAAAAAATAATATTTCTGCATTTCTAATAAATCAAAAAATAAATTGTCATGAAAAAATTCACACTATTCCTTTTAATCTTTGCATTTAATAATTCGACCTTTGCCGGACATAAAACTATTGTCCCGAATTCTGATAAAATCAGTGAAACAACATACTTCGATTTCAGAAGTAATTATGTTCTCAATCTACATCACTTTCTTTTAAAAAAAGCATCAACTTTCGGGAGGATGACTCATGAAAGTCAAAAACAATTTGACTCATTGTTCGCTGAAATAAAAGCTCCCATTGATATAAAAACGAAAACAGCAGTTATGGACGCTGTTAAATTCTATACCGATAGTCTTGCAAAGAAAAATATGCTCTTCGATCCGGAAATGACTTTTCTAAAGTATGAAATGGAATCTTCCAGGAGTTTAGAAGAACTGGCAACGAAAAATATTTCTAAAAATATTCTATCCGCACTCAATAATTGTTCAGATTTTTATTCGCAACACTTATGGAATGAACAGGATAAATTAAATCGCGAATTTATTGCTTCACGAATTGACTTGATCAAAAAAATTGAAGGTGAAGTGATCCGGAATTCATCTAAATATTATCTGTATAAGTATAACGGCACAAAATTCAGGATCGACCTTGTTGATTACGCTACTTTTTCGGAGCATATACTACAACCGAACCTTATATCAGTGCAGTGATCTCTTCAACCTACCGTTCACATTCAGGAACTCAAGGTGTAGAAGTGATTTTCCACGAAGTTGCACATGGTATGATTGACGCAATTTATAATGCTCAGGAAAATGCCTGTAAAGACCAGAATATGGAATTTGATCATAATGTCTGGCATACCATCCTCTTTTATTCCACCGGAATGTTTGTAAAAAATGAATTAAAGAAGCAAAATATCGATCACGAAATATATATTTATAAAAACAAACTTGCTGATATAAATCCGGCTGTTAAGAAAACAATTGATGCTGTGGCCGCAAACTGGCAAATGTATCTCGATGAAAAGGCAACAATGAATGAGGCAATGACTAATATTCTATCAAATAAATAATCAAGGATCATTAATGCAAACAAAACTCATAAGCAGAAAAAGTATATATATTCTCTTTTTCGTTCTTGACATAATTACCTCTATTGAACGTGGGTTTTTGTTTCCAAACATGAACGCCTTCTTTCATATTTCTTTGTTCATTGGAACATTTCTCGTCCTTTTAATTAATTGGGAATTTCTTTTGTTCATAAGCAGCGTTTTGAATAAACGATTGCCGATTGTAAACAATCCTGTGAAAAGAATAATTACACAGGTTTTACTTTGTTTTATTGTAATAAATATATCCGGCTTTAGTTTATTCAATTACGCTGAAAGTTATTTCAAAATTACAACACCGGAAATTCTTCAGAAAATAATACCTGTTCTGTACCTGTTTATGTCAATGATAATTAATCTGATCTACTTTGGCTCGTATTACTTCAGAGAATGGAAAGAAAATCTAGTCCGTTCGGAGCGTCTGCAAAAAGAACAAACACAAGTAAAATATGATGCGCTGAGAAACCAACTCAATCCACACTTCCTTTTTAATGCACTGACTTCACTGAATAGTCTTATCTTCGAAAATCAGCAACTTGCAAGTGAATTTCTACAACAACTTTCAAAAGTTTATCGTTATACATTACAGAATAAAGATAAAGACACTGTCTCACTGAGTACAGAAATTGATTTTATCAATAATTATATCTTTCTGTTTAAAACGAGATTTGAAAACGCTATTCACTTCAAGATTGAAATAGATAAAGATTCACGTGACAAAGGTATTGTGCCTGTTACGATTCAGGTGCTGATTGAAAATGCCGTTAAACACAATATTGTGACTGACAAATCCCCGCTCATCATTTCAATTATTGCAAAAGGAAATTTTCTTACTGTTGAAAATACAGTCAATAAAAAATCACAGGTAGAAGCCAGCAACAAACAAGGACTGGAGAACCTGAAAACACTATATCAATATCTATCGGATACAGATGTTGAAATAACAGAAACTGATTCACTATTCAAAGTCAGAATTCCACTAATTTAAAATCAGCAGAATAAAATGAAAGCAATTATTATTGAAGACGAACCACTGGTTGCAAAAGATCTTATCAATATTATTAAACAAATTGATTCTAAAATCGAGATCGTAACAATACTTGATTCTGTCAAATCCAGCATTGACTATTTCAATTCAAATCCTGAGCCTGAATTATTATTCATGGATATTCAGCTGAGTGATGGTGTTAGTTTTGATATTTTCAATCATATCCAGATATCTTGTCCGATAATTTTCACAACCGCTTATAATGAATTTGCTATCCGGGCATTCAAAGTTAACAGTATCGACTATCTTCTGAAACCCATAGACAAGTCGGAACTAATTATTGCGTTGGATAAATTTTCAAAATATCGTTCAACTCAATCCGAAATTATAAAAGATCAGATCAAGTCACTAATGAATCATCTTACTATTCCGGGGCAAACAAAGATCTATAAAGAACGGTTTACGGCAAATTCGGGCAAGACACATCTTGTCATCAACTATACAAATATTGCCTGCTTTCAAAAGGATGCATTGATCTATATTCAGACAATAGATAAAGAACAATATATTACAGACTTTCAGACAATGGAAGAAATTGAGGAGGTGTTAAACCCTGCAATTTTTTTCAGGGCAAACAGACAATTCATTATAAATATAAATTCTGTTGAATCATATAGAACTGACTCCTACGGAAAATTAATTGCAAAATTGAAAGCGCCAAATGTAATTACTATTGATATCAGCAGAGAGAAAGCACAGGCGTTTAAGAGTTGGCTGCATTGAGTTCTTTATTAAAAATTTAAGCTTTTTAGGTTTAAGAAAATATTCTGTTTTTAATTTTATAGTTTTGAATAATATTTAAATAAAAGTGAATACAGAGTAAAGAGTATGAAAAATTGAATAATTTAAATACCCTTTTAGCTATCAAACCCGAATCATTTTTTTCGAAAACAGTAAATTTTCCCCTTTTTAAAGTCTCTATAGATTGGATTTTTCGTGGTTTTTATTAGAATATTACATATTTCGGCTTTCTATTCTGTTCATTAAAAAATTAATTTGCCATTTTTCAGAATATTAACTAATTTGTCCATCGCGGGGATTTGCGCCCAATACAATAAATCAACTTGAACTTTGCTGAAAAAATTACTACTTGCATTCATTCTATGTTTGACAACATGGAATTCCAATGCCCAAACTTTCAGCTGGACGGGCAATGAACCAATCATGGACAATCAAACGGATACTATTCCAATTATAGTTTCCGGACTTCCAACTGTTATTGATACGACTTTTGGTTTGGCCCATGTGTGTATGGATATAACACATACTTACAAGAATGATCTTGTAATGAAACTCATGTCGCCGGATGGAGTGATCATCACATTGATCTCTGGTGTGGGTGGTTCTGCGAATAATTTTTTAGGTACTTGTGTTGGTATGGATGGAACTGCTTTCAGCAATGGCCAGGCTCCCTACACAGGAATATATCTACCTACAGGCAATACAAGTTTATTTAACAATGGACAAAATCCTAATGGTACATGGAAATTTATTGTAAGCGATCAGGCAACTACCGATACAGGATCTATCCATACTGCCAGCATTGTGTTTGTTCAAAATCCACCTAACCCCGGACAAACGACTGTTGGTAGCGGGCCACAAGGCACTTACACTTGCGCAACTTGCGTTTGTCCGGGTGGTGCTTCTGCCTGTGATCTTTTACCGGATATGACTGCTTCAGCAAAAGAAATTACAGTAAATCACACTGAAGCTCCGGGATTTCTTTACATAGCGAATGCAACTCCGAATATTGGATACGGACCAATTGATATTTTTGGTGTAGACTCATGTTATTGCGGAACCACTCTTGTTCCTTGCGGAACGGTCTGCCCTAACGGAGATGATATAAAACATCTTGTTAAGCAAAGAATTTATCAGAAAGTTCCCGGTACAGATACTCTTACTTATTATGATCGGGAAGCAGGTAAGATGACTTATCACGCAGCGCATGGCCACTTACACGTTGATCATTGGTCTAATTACACTTTGAGAACTGCAACTTCAAATCCCGATGCAAGAACATGGCCTATAGTTGGAACAGGTGTGAAACAAAGTTTCTGTCTTATCAATCTTGGTCATTGTTCAACTAATCCCGGACAATGTGTCGACAACAACGGTAATCCAATGACAACTTTTCCAAACAACAACTTCGGATTTCACACCGGTTGTGGTTTAACTCAGGGAATTTATCCGGGTAATTATGATGTTTACAGTATTTCATTGAATGATCCGATTCCTCTTAATAATATTTGTAACGGAACATATTATGTAGTCTCAATTACAGATCCTGAAAATAATTTCCTTGAAAGTGACGAGAATAATAACTGGGTTGCTGTACCAATTACTTTAACTCAGCAAAACTCTGCACCTACAATTACTGCTGCAGGACCAACTCTTATCTGTGCCGGCGGAAGTGTGACCTTGAATTCAAGTGTTGCAAGTAATTATTTATGGTCGACCGGTGAGACAACTCAATCAATTACAGTTTCTGCACCGGGTAGCTATACTGTTTCTACAAATTGCGGATCATCTGTTTCTACATCTACACCTGTCGTTGTTTCTACAATTCCAATTACTGCAAGTGCAACAGCAACTGAACCTTCTTGCAATGGCAACACTGTTCAATTGAATGCTACAGGAACTTCGGGTGGAACGCAAAATGTTTCAACTACATTTTCTACAAACGTTCCGGTTGTTATTCCTGATAATAATTCAACCGGTGTTACTTCACCAATCGTTGTATCGGGAATTAGTCCTGCTACATTAACAACTACTTCTGTTGTTTCAGTAAGAATTAATCTTACTCACACTTATGATGGCGATCTTGCAATATCACTTGTTGCACCGAGCGGAAATACAATTCTGTTAAGTAATCGTCGTGGTAGTGGTGGCGATAATTTCATCAACACCGTTTTTTCAATGCCGGCTACTACACTGATCAGTACAGGAACCGCGCCTTTTACAGGGACATACAGGCCTGATGGAAACTTCAATGCTTTGACAGGAAATGCAAACGGTACTTGGTTACTGAAAGTGCAGGATCTTGCAAACGTTGACACCGGAAGAATTCAAAATTGGACACTCAACATCAACAATGCAATTCCGGAAACAATAAGTTATTCATGGACTTCAACTCCGAGTGGATTTACTTCTTCAGTTCAGAATCCAACTGATGTTCCTGTTGCAAACACAACTTACACAGTTGTTGCTACCAGCAGCGCTACCGGATGTTCTGCTACAAATTCTGTCAGCGTTGCAGTTCCTGACACTCTTTCGATAAATTCATTTGCGCCAGTAAGTGGTGTTGCAGGAACACTTGTTACAATTATTGGAACAGGTTTTACCAATGCAAGTGCAGTAACTTTTGCAGGAAACAATGCTGCTTCATTTACTGTTATAAGTGCAACAGAAATTCAAGCGGTTGTTCCAAATGTTAGCCCGGTTATTGGAGCAATATGTGTCACAAACGACAAAGGATGCATAGTTTGTTCTGCTTCAACATTTGCAATCACAACAGGAATAACACTGAATGTAAAATTATATATAGAAGGATTTTATATTTCTGCAGGACAAATGAAAGCAGTTGCAGATCCTATAGCGAATCCGTCGATCTGTGATACCATTGTTGTAAAATTACATCAGTCTGTTTCTCCTTATTCTGAAGTTCAAAGTTTCAAGAGCACTATCAACACAATTGGTGAAGGAAGTTTTGTTTTCCCTTCTGAATTGTTGAATGGAAGTTTCTACATTAGTGTTCATCACAGAAATGCATTGGAAACATGGAGTTCATCACCTGTTACTTTCACAGGAGCTGTAACAACATATATCTTCAGTGATGCAATCACAAAAGCACTTGGAAGCAATATGCGGAATCTTGGTGATGGCCGGTTTGCATTGTTCTCCGGTGATGTTGATCAAAGTGGTACGATCGAAGTTATCGACATGAATAGCATTCAGAATGCAGCACAGATCAATGCATCCGGTTATATTCCGGAAGATCTGAATGGAGATGGAATCGTAGAATCTTCTGATTACAGTTTGTTTGAAAATAACATGAATGTTTTCAGAGTGCATCCGTAAGAGGGTGTGAATTGGTTTTCGTCTTTCGTTTATCGTCTTTCGTGTTTAAGAATTACTTTAGACGAAAAACGAGAAACGATAGATGAAAAACGAAATTTCACTCCATCCATTAGAAATTCGTATCTTCGCACAGAATAAAAATACGAATGGAAGATTTAGGATTTGAAGCATTTAATTTCAGTGATGATTTATTAGATGGTCTATATACAATGGGGTATGAAAAACCCACACCAATACAAAACAGTGTTATTCCCGAAATTTTAGCTAAGCGCGATGTTTTAGCATGCGCTCAGACAGGAACAGGCAAAACTGCTGCATATCTATTACCCACTTTACAGCAAATTTCTGACAGCAAAACTCCACATACTGCAGCTTTGATTCTTGCCCCGACACGTGAACTTGCAGTCCAGATCGATCAGGCATTTCAGGGCTTTGCATATTTTACTCATGCAAATTCAATCGCAGTATACGGTGGAAATGATGGCTTTTCTTTTGACAGAGAAAAAAAAGCATTGATGGAAGGAACTTCAGTAATAATTGCTACTCCGGGCAGATTGCTAAGTCATCTGAAACTTGGTTATGTAAAAATGGATCAGCTGGAAACATTGATCCTGGATGAAGCGGATAAAATGCTTGACATGGGTTTTTACGAAGACATCATGACGATCAATAAATTTTTACCGGAGAAAAAACAGATCCTTTTATTCAGTGCAACGATGCCTGTGAAGATCCGTCCGCTGGCAAAAAAGCTAATGAACAATCCGGTAGAGATCAATATTGCAATCAGTAAACCTGCTGCCGGTGTCGATCAGAAAGCTTATGTTGTTTTTGATGACCAGAAAAACAATCTTATCGTGAATTTACTGGCTGAAAGAAAGATCAGCACTGCTTTGATATTTGCATCAACAAAAATTGCAGTGAAAACGCTTGAGAAAGAATTACAGAGAAGAAATCTTCCTGCTGCTGCTATTCACAGCGATCTTACTCAAGAGATGCGTGAAAGCGTTTTATTGAATTTCAAAAATAAAAAAGTTCCTGTGCTTATCGCTACTGATATCCTGTCACGCGGAATTGATATTGAGAACATCGCACTTGTGATCAATTACGATGTTCCGGGAGATGCAGAAGATTATGTACATCGTGTCGGCAGAACTGCCAGAGCAGAAACAACCGGAGAGGCAATTACTTTTATAAGTCCGAAAGATCAGTCACGTTTTGTACAAATTGAAACATTTATTGAAAGTACAATTCCGAAGATCCCATTACCTGAGGTTTTAGGAAAAGGTCCCGAGTGGAATCCTGTTGAACAAAAAAGAAATAATTTTGGCGGTAAGAAAAGAAATTTTTCAAAAAAGAAAAAACCTAATCATAGCCAGAAAAAATAATCTCTCAATACGATGCTTACCAATAACGATATCTTCAAAAAATTACGCGTCGCACTTGAATTACGTGACGACGATATCATTAAAATTCTGAAGCTTGTAAATTTTGAAATCAGTAAAACAGAATTGAGTGCTATTTTCCGCAATGAAGACCACCCTAATTATAAACCTTGCGGTGATCAGCTACTGCGGAATTTTTTGAATGGACTTGTCATTTATAAGCGAGGGCCGATGCCGAAAAGAATGAATGATGAAAAGTGAATAATATCCGGGCTCATTTAAATATTGAGACATTGTTGCAGCACTTTTCACCATTCATTTTTATTTTAATTAATTCAATTTAACAATTTGCTTATTGACCACAATTCCGTTTTTATACTTCAGTGAGAGGTGGTAAATTCCGGGATTCAGATTTTGAACATTGATGTTTTCAAAATTTCCTTCTTCCATCAAAACCAGCTTTCCACTTACATCATAAAATTTTACTGAACCGATTTCTTCTTCCGACTGAATTGAAACTCTATCCCTCATTGGATTTGGATATAATATTGCTTTGTTATCAATTGCAATTTGATTTCCATCAATACCTGTCTGAATTGATGCTATTTCCCAGAGATCACTTCTTGTTACAACACTGGCATTGTATCCTGTTCCCACAAAAGCAGTAATACCATTTGTCCCACAGATCGCTCCTGCTATTGCTCCACCGGAAAAATCAGGCAACTGAGTCCATGTATCAGAGAATGGTTCATACTTGTAGAATTGATTTGACAAAGCAACTGGGTTCAGATTAACTCCTCCGATCAGATACAGAGTAGTGTCTAAAACAAATGTGCTTGCATCAGTTGTAAAATTGTTTGGAAAATCTGATTTAGCTGTCCAGTTATCCGCAACAGGTTCGTATTCCCAGAAACTCGTACGATTGATATTCTGATCAACATTACAACCCATTCCAACATATCCTTTGTTGTTTACAGTAACTCCGATAGACATATTTCTGCCAATTGCATCAGGAATACTTGATTTAGGAATCCAGTTATTAGTATTCGGATTATACTCCCAAAGATCAAAAAACGCATAATTCCACGTTTGATTTGCACCAAAAACAAATCCATCTCCCCCACCTAAATATGCTTTATTTCCGATAGTAAAGGCAAAAGCTTCACGTCTCTGATTTTCATGTTGTGCCGATCCGGCTGGTAATCCATTTCGCTGAGCCCACGTATCAGTTAGAGGATTGAATTCCCACAGATCATCAAGGAAACCAAAGTCATTTCCGCCTGTCGCAATATACCCCCGGCCATTTAAAACAAAAGTGGCAGCTCCATATCTTTCTTCGCCGGGAAAATTTGCTTTCTGTGACCAGCTATTAGTTGTTATGTCATATTCCCAAAAATCCCTCAGGACTACAACTGAATTACTGATTCCACCAATTACATAAATTTTATTTCCAATTGTAAACGATGCTGCTTTTGCTCTTGATACTCCCGGGAACGCAGCCCGCTGCACCCATTGGGCCATTACAAAATTTGAAAAAAATAAGATTGTAATGATAGTTGTGATTCTTAATTTCATGACTTAATTTTTATAAAATCAAAAATATTCAGATTTACAACACTGGGATTTTAATTACACCAAACTGTACTTTTTCTTGATGTAGTGATTACCTCTTGAGTATTTTCCCATTCGTGATCTTTTGTTCCACGATTTCTTTAAAGTTCATTCCGATCGGTATAGTGAGACCTGCAACAATAATTTCATCGTGATCAATCTTACTGATTTTATCACAGGCTACAATATAACTCTTGTGAACTTTTAAAAACTGATCAGCCGGCAAATACTCATTGATCTGCTTTAATGTCAGATAAGCCACAACTTTTTTATCATTGCAATAGATAATGATATAATTAGACATGGCTTCAACCGCTAAAATTTCTGAAAGAACAATTTTCTCCAGCACACCATTACTTTTTACAAAAAAATAATCTTTGGCTATTTCAGATGAAATACCAACAGTCTCACCCTTGTAAATTTTAAAATAGTCGATCGCCTTTGTTGTAGCTTTTAAAAAACGGGGGAAGCTAATGGGCTTCAATAAGTAATCAATAACATCCAGTTCATATCCTTCCAGTGCATATTGCTGATAGGCTGTAGTTATAATTGTCAATGGCGGATTCTTTACCTGCTTCAGAAAATCAATTCCGGAGATCTTTGGCATATTAATATCAAGATACATCAGATCCGTGTCGGGTAAATACTTGATCGCATCTGCCGGAGCATTGACAACAGCAATTAAATTCAGACTGTCTACTTCTTCAATGTATTCGACCAGGCCCTTACAAGCAAGGGGTTCGTCATCAACCACGATACAATTCAATTTCCTGTTATTCATTTTCAACTTTCATTTTCATTTTTACACAGAACCGATCATGTGAATTTGTAATTTCAAGTTCATGTTTATCCGGATATAGCAAAGCTAACCGTCGTTTCACATTTGCCAAACCAATTCCTTTATTCTCCATCAATCCGGTTACAGAGTGATTATCCTTATCATTAGAAATAGAAAATATAAATTCCGAATTTACATAATCTAATTCGATACGAATTGAATTCTTTCCCGAAGCATGGTTACTTATATGCTTAAAGGCATTTTCTACAAATGGTGCCAATAAAAGTGGTGCGATCTGAAACCGTTTTACACGATCAGTCACTGTCAGATCACACGAGTACCTTTCCGTTTTTCGCAGCATCTGGATCTCAATGTAATTTTTTATGTAGCTGACTTCCTTCTCAATTTCAATCAGGTCGGACCCACATTCATACAATTGATACCGTAACATTTCGGAGAAGTTTAAGAGCGTATCGCGCGCATCCTTGTTCGACTTATCTATCTTAAATAATATATTGTTGAGCGAATTAAATAAAAAATGCGGGTTAATCTGCGCTTTCAGAAAATTCAATTCAGCACTCATCTTTTCCTTTTCAAGTTTCTCAAGTTCATTCTGGACTTTCATTTTATCTCTTAAAAACCGAAAACTCAGTAACGATGAAGTTACCAATAAAACGAGAACGAAATTTGAAGTAAAGAAAACCGGTTCGTTCCAGTAATTTTCAACAAAAAACTTATTCTTTTGCCAGACGTAAATCTGATAGCTTCCAAAAATACTGATCACACTTAAAACTGATATTGTCAGAAAATAGAATACTCCGAAAACTACCGGTCGTCCTTTATATATCAACCGTTTAATAAGTATAAGGTATGAAAAATAATAACCAATTGTAAACAAAAAGGAATTCAATGCCTGGATCAGTACGGGATAAAACTTGAAAGAAGTATTGAACAGACAAAACAAAATTGTCAGGATTGCCCATAGTGCAATAAACTTCAAGATCCGCATGAAACTACTATTTTTTGGCAAATTAAGAAATGATCCAAACAAAGTTACTTATTTACATGAAAAGGTTTGATTCCTTTATGAAATGAAAACAATAGAATGACAAAATACAGATATCTCATTCAAGATTTAAAATTACAGGAATGCCGGTTTTGAATTTTGAATCAAATTCAGATGGATTATTAATCAGAATCAGATATCCTTTTTCGCTTAGCTCTTTTACAGTTATAGAATCAGGCATTTGGGAGTAGGCCGTTAGATTTGTATAAAACATAGCTGTTACCGGATCTGAATAATTAAAAAGAACTGCGTTTTGATATTCATTTCCAAGATTCTTGAGCCTGATAATTTTCTCCGGATTTCTATCTGTTCTTGAAAATGGCTTGATCCTCTCAATTGAATATCGGATTGGTAAAATAATTAAACTAACTGCCAGAAGTGTTCTGAACAATTTAAAAAAGTTTCTTTTAAATTCAACTTTCAAAAGAAAATCAAAAAATGCTGCCGTAACTATGAATAGCGCCGGGGCGATAAAAGCAATATAACCCGGCATTTTTGTTGAAACAAAAGAAAAGAAAACCAATGGGAGAGTTATCCATAAGCAAATTGCCCAGTTTTTATAATTTTTGGGATTCAAATAAATTTCTCTTCCAAACCAAATTAAAGGAAGGTAAATGAGTTCGCCGTAGTTGATTCGCAACTTATTGAAAAAATAAAAAAAAGAACCGGAATGATTTTCAACAGACTCATATAAGTGTTTAGTATTATATGCTTGCTCCCAGAGGTACTCTAACGGATAGTTCATATACGAATACAATTGCCATGGGAGGAAAACAGCAACAGCGGTCATGATTAAGATTATCAGATTGAAAATAATTTCTTTTCTGCTGAATGTTCTCACATCATAAACTAAAAATAACCAGACCGGAACAATGATCAATGCAGGGAGCCACTTACAAAGTATGGCTATTCCCATACTCATTCCTGCGAGAATGTTTAAGATCAATAATTTCTTTTCTGAAAATTTCACACTTAAGTAAATTCCCATCAGAATAAAAAATATGAAGAAACTATCAATATGATCAGTTGGTATTCTGCCTGAACTTAACTCTATCAATAAACCGTTGATAGAAAATAAAAATGCAGCGATAAAAGCAATCTTTCTTGAAAAGAAATATTTTCCGATCGAATAGGTTAACACAATTGAAAGAGATGATAACAATATCGACGGAAAGCGCAATGCAATTTCATTACAACCAAATAGCCACATACTAAATGCCATTGACCACAAAGTGAATGGTTGTTTATGCAACCAAACATGATTGGAAGTCCAGTTGGTATAATCATACGGCAAAACTGGATTATCGTAAAGCGTAGGTTTAAATGGATGTCCGATTAAATTCTTGGCTACTAGCGCATGGAACTTTTCATCCCAGGAATGCAGATAAAAATCGAACGAACAATACAAGCGCAGAAATAAACCCAATATTACCAATAAGAAAATGGCAATCTTAAAGTTACTTTTTTGATGCGCTTTGAACGATAAATAATATCCACTGCAACTCAACAGCACCAATATTATTCCAAATGTCTGGGAAGTAAATAAGTTTAGAAGCATCTGAATTAAAAGATGCCGGAAGGTACAATTAATTCAATGCTTTTGTATATTTGAGAAACTGATTTCTCATGAAACATCTGGTAAATTTTTGTCTTGTTCTCATCACCACACTGACAAATTCTTTTGCGCAACCTTACTTTGAAAAGTACTATGGCATTGCGGGCAGAAACAATGCTGCATCCTATTTTCAGATCTTACCTGATGGCGGTTATATATTATCGGGTTCATCAGATGGTGAAGGATATCTGATCAGGCTTAATTCGATTGGTGACACATTGTGGACCAGACTTTATCCGGATGCTACTGCTGATTGTATAAAGATTCAACCGGCAGGTGATTTTTTTATGGCAGGAAGTTATAGTATCACGCCGCCACCTACAGCAGTACTTACGCATTGCGACTCTGCCGGAAATTTGATCTATACAACTTCACAAAGCTCATCGCCATTCAGCAGATATGGAATTGCTGTTGAAGCACTCAATTATCAACATGTCGGTTTTTTGGATAATGATCTTTATCCGTTTCAGGAATTCCTTCGGTTGCATTCTTATGACAGCCTATGGAATCATAATTGGGAATATCCGATAGGAAAAGTTTCTGATTGCAGCAATTCAGCTTTGAGAAAAACAAACGATGGATTTGTAGTTGCATGCGGTTCATTTGATACTCCATATCCGCATCTTCGCGTTTGCAGAATTGATTCAACGGGAAACGGACTTTGGAATAAAGATTTTCGATACGATTCAATTGCAGAAACCGGACAAGCAGCTTGGTCGATGTGTGCAACTGCTGACAGTGGATTTATGATTTTGGGTTATCGGACCTACGGCAATCCTTCTTTGCACTATAGAATTTTGCTGATGAAATTAAATTCTGCAGGCGACAGTCTATGGTCGAAAGAATATGATTTCCGAAATTCAAATTCATTTCGCTCTATACAACAAATGCCTGACGGTGGATTTATTGCTGTCGGAACTGTGATATATCCACCGGTCGGAACTTTCTTTGATTACAGAGTTGTGTTACTGCGGACTGATGCAAATGGAGATTCTCTCTGGACAAAAGAATTCACCGGACTTGGACTTTGTAATGCTTCTCATGTTGAAGTTGGAAGCAATGGAGATATTTCTGTCTTAAGCACAACTACTGATCAGAATACCGGTGAAACTTATTTCTATCTCCTGAAGACTGATAGTACAGGTTCACTGATTACATCTCTTCCGGAAAATAATTTTTCGCGTTTGCATATTGGTCCAAATCCGGCAAATGACAAAATCTATTTGACAGGAAATGAAGATCTCAAAAAACTGAATATTAAAATCACTTCACTATCCGGTAAGATCATTAGCGAATTCTTTTCAAATGAAAGCAGAATCAATATAAATACCGATCCTTTTGCGGATGGAGTATATCTTTTACAGATATCCTATGAAGAAAACTTTCTGGAAGTGAAAAAGTTTGTTGTATTACACCGGAAAAATTAATCTGTGATCAAAGAGAATTCAACTCCTTTTCATAGTCATACTGGAGATCCTCATGTAATTTTGAAATTGCTGTTGCAATTTTCTTTTGCTGATTATTATACATATTAATCAACACCTGACTTTCATAATATCGGATTCCGGAAGCTTTAAGTGTTTTGCAAAAATGAATCAATAAAATTGCTTCTGTTTCTTTGCTTCCTGAAAATCTGCAATTCTTATTGATCGTACGTAAGATCTTTCTCAGACTTTTTTTTGCCAGATACAAATTACTCGAATTCATTTCAGCAAACTGTTGTTCTGTGTCCGCTTTTATCCGCTCGCGAAAACTTTCTTCATCATCTGACTCATTGAGTAAATAATCCAGCAACTCCTTATTCTCTTTCTTATGCTTAGAAATACGGATGCAAATTTCCGCAACCTTTTTGGGAGGGAGTTTTTGGAGTTGTTTGCTTAGGTCAGATATGGATGCAGTCATCTTAATAGGTCAAGGTTCAAAGTTCAAAGTTCAAAGTTGGCTTCGTAGGTGACTACAAAGCCAACTTTGAACTTTGAACATTGAACTATTTATCGATCAACGACTACCGAAACCATCCCCACATCCCCATTCATCGGAGGAGCCATCTTCGTTACTTCGACACTTAGCTGTTCTATGCCTTTGAGTTCGTTCATCATTGAATCTGCAATACGGGCTGCTGCATGTTCGATCAGTTTGGAACGGATCTTCATTTCTCTTACTACAATTGCATGAACATCACAATAATCTATTGTAGCTTTTAAGCTGTCATTTTTTCTGCTTCTGAAAAATCTGTTTCTATTTCAACTGTAACATCGTAATGTCCGCCGATCTTTTCTTCTTCCGGCAAACACCCATGATAAGCATACATACGGATTGGTCCGACTTTTATGATTCCCATTTTTTTCTTTTTACAAAATGAAATTATTTTTTACCGGCTTCTTTCGCCCAGGAATCTTTTAAGCCAACTGTTTTATTAAAAACAGGATTGTTCTCTGTCGAATCAGGATCCATACAAAAATAACCTTTGCGAATAAACTGAAATTTATCACCTGCTTTTGCTTTCTTCAATTCTGGTTCTGCATAGGCATTAGAAATTACTTCCAGACTATTTGGATTGATGTGATCTTTGAAATCACCTTCAGCATTTGACGGGTCTTCCGGAATAAATAATCGGTCGTACATTCTTAATTCACAACGAATTGCCTGCGGCGCACTTACCCAATGGATCACTCCTTTTACGCTGATACCACTTGTATCATGTCCACTTTTACTTTCCGGAAAATAGTTGCAATGAATTTCTGTGACATTTCCATTTTCGTCCTTTTTTGAATGAAGTGCATTCCACAATGAATGCATGTTTCAACCGAACTTTTAAACCCGGTCCTAATCGAAAATATTTCTTTGCAGGCTCTTCCATGAAATCATCGCGTTCGATCCACAACTCATTTGAGAATGGAATTTCACGGATGCCACCTTTGTCTTCTGCTTCGGGATTGTTTTCACCTGGAAGCATTTCAACTTTACCTGTTTCGTAATTATCGATGATCAATTTGATCGGATCAGTAATTACCATTGCCCTGTTTGCAGTTCTGTTCAGATCTTCGCGAATGAAATATTCAAGCAATCCCACATCAATCATATTCTCTCTTCGTGCAACTCCGATTCGATCGCAGAATTCACGGATACTCTCCGGTGTATAGCCTCTGCGACGATAGCCGCTTAATGTCGGCATTCTCGGATCATCCCATCCACTTACATGTTTCTCGTTCACTAATTGCAATAGCTTGCGTTTGCTCATTACTGTGTAGGTAAGATTCAAACGCGCCATTTCATACTGGTGACTTGGAAAAATATTCAGTTTCTCAATGAACCAATCGTAAACCGGACGATGCACTTCAAACTCGAGTGTGCAAATTGAATGTGTAATATTTTCAATCGAATCACTTTGTCCGTGTGCGTAATCGTACATCGGATAAATGCACCATTTATTTCCTGTGCGATGATGTGCAACATGACGAATGCGATACATCAACGGATCACGGAAATGCATATTCGGCGAAGCCATGTCGATCTTTGCACGAAGTGTTTTGTCACCGTCTTTAAATTCACCGGCACGCATTCTTGCAAAGAGATCAAGATTCTCTTCTACACTACGATCGCGGTACGGACTATTCTTTCCCGGCTCTGTAGGTGTGCCTTTCATTGCAGCAATTTCTTCTGCTGTAGAATCATCAACGTAAGCCAATCCTTTTTTGATCAACTCGCATGCATACTCATAAAGTTTTTCGAAATAATCGGAAGCATAGAATTCATTGGCCCAGTTAAAACCTAACCAGCGAATATCATTTTTAATGCTCTCAACATATTCTGTATCTTCTGTTACCGGATTTGTATCATCGAAACGAAGATTTGTTTTACCACCGAACTGCTGCGCTAAACCGAAATTGAGACAAATAGATTTTGAATGGCCGATATGCAAATATCCATTCGGCTCAGGCGGGAAACGTGTAAGTACACGACCACCATGTTTTCCATTTTTCACATCTTCCGCAACGATCTCTTCAAGAAAGTTCGGACCTTTTTCGATTGACATAATTAAGATGATTTTGCAGTCATTGACTGCATTATTTTATTTACTCCTGTATTAATTCTATTTATCACTTCTTCTTTGCCCAGCAATTCCATCATTCCTAACAGGTCGACGCCTGTTCCTGAACCGCTGACAATAACTCGTAACAATTGCAATATTTCACCGGGCTTTAATTGATTTGCTGCAGAGGTTTCTTTATTCTTCGCATCAATATCAGCTGAAGTGAATGAATTCATCTTTCCATATTCAGTAGAAAGAGCAGTGAAGAAATTTTCAAGACCTGGTTTCCATTTTTTTGCAACCACATCCTGATCGTATTCTGTAGGTGCAATGAAAAGGTAACTTCCTTTTTCTGCAAACTCATTTTCAAACTGAACCCGCTCAAGAAGTAATGAAACTACTTTCGACAAATATTCATTCGACAATCTTTTATCGCCTTCAACTATCTTGTATGTTTCAATGATCATTGGCTTAAGCAGCGAAACGAGTTTTTCAACTGGCTCATGACGTAAATATTCCTGATTGAACCATTTTGTTTTATCGGGATCAAATTTAGCTCCGCTCTTGCTTACTCTCTCAAGTGAAAAATCGTGGATCAATTCTTCCATTGTAAAAATTTCCTTGTCACCACTCGGATGCCATCCTAAAAGTACAAGCATGTTTACAAATGCAGCAGGAATATAATTTTTCTCCCTGTAACCTGACGATAATTCTCCTGTGACAGGATCTGTCCAGTTCAGAGGAAAGACAGGAAATCCGAGACGATCACCATCACGTTTACTGAGTTTTCCATTTCCATCAGGTTTCAATAACAACGGAAGATGCGCAAACTGCGGCATTATCTTTTCCCATCCCAAAGATCTGTAGAGTAAAACATGCAAAGGTGCAGAAGGCAACCATTCTTCTCCGCGGATCACATGTGTGATCTGCATCAGAAAATCATCCACAACATTTGCAAGATGATAAGTCGGCATTCCGTCACTTTTGAAAAGTACTTTATCATCGAGTTGCGAAGAATGTACACGGACTTCACCACGGATCAGATCATTCACAACTACTTCTTCATTCTCCGGGATCTGTAAACGAATTACGAATGAATCGCCGGCATGAATACGCCTATCAGTTTCCTCCGCTGATAGTGTAAGCGAGTTCACCAATTGCTTTCTTGTCTTTGAATTATATGAGAAGACAGATTTTTCTGCCTCCATTTTTTTTCGCAATGCATCCAGTTCTTCTTCACTGTCGAAGGCATAATAAGCAAAACCATTTGTCACCAGCTTCTCAGCATACTGACGATAGATTGCCATCCTTTCACTCTGACGATAAGGCGCATGCATACCATCTCCGAATCCAACTCCTTCGTTAGGTTCTATTCCGCACCACTTCAATGATTCAATAATGTATTCTTCCGCTCCGGGAACATATCGGTTCTGGTCAGTGTCTTCAATTCTAAGAATGAAATCACCACCATGTTTTTTTGCAAAAAGATAATTATACAATGCGGTTCTTACTCCACCGATGTGTAACGGCCCGGTTGGACTGGGAGCAAAACGTACGCGAACTTTTCTTTCCATTTTTTGGGTTATTCAGGGGGCAAAGATAGGATTTTGAGGGAGAAAAGAGAGTCAAATAAGATTACAGCTTTTTAGTGGACAAAGTAATTTTAATCCTAATTTAATTTTAAAATTACATAACCCGGTTATTCAACGCAGACCCCAGCGGGGTCAAATATTGGTAGAAAAAAAATAGCATGTGATTATATCGACCCCGGAGGGGTCGTATGTGATTTCGGAATAAAATTTGTTTATTGTTGATGATTCATATCAATATTAAATTGTTTGCCAATTCATATGCGACCCCTCCGGGGTCGAAAATTGATTTCCATCATTTGTTCTACCAATATGTGACCCCTCTGGGGTCAGGCGATTCAATTATTGAAGAAGTCGACATTATTACACTGCGACAAAAATGGCTTCTATACAAAGAAGGAATTGCCCTTATTTTGCAGTATTACAGAACCTCCCAAACACCCCCAAAGGCAGTTTCAGCCCAGAAGTAGATTTCAAAAACAATTCTCCCGTATGAAGATCCTTGAAATCGCGAAGCATATTTTCAACCACTAACGATGAGAATCCAAGCGAGTATGTATTCAGAATTAAAAACCGTTCTTCTTCATCGAGCAATTTGAAAACAAGATGCATCATTTCATTGATCATCTCTTCCAGTTTCCATTTCTGGCCTTCGGTTCCATGACCATAAGCAGGTGGATCGAGAATGATACCATTGTATTTCTTGCCACGCTTTACTTCCTTTTTTACAAAAGCCATTGCATCTTCGACGATCCAGCGGATGTCTTTCAGGTTACTCAATTCCTGATTCTCATTAGCCCAACTCACAACTTGTTTGATCGAATCGAGATGGATCGTATCGGCACCGGCTGCTCTGGCAGCAAGTGAAGCTCCACCTGTATATGCGAAAAGATTCAACACTTTCGGTTGCGGAGTTTTCATGCTCTTCACCGATTTAAAAATGTAATCCCAGTTAACAGCTTGTTCAGGAAAAATTCCAACATGTTTAAAAGATGTAAGCGCCAGACGGAAACGAATGTTTGGTCCTTTGTCGATCGGATATTCAATATTCCATCGATCCGGTGCATCACGCTTTTTCTCCCAGTCGCCGGTTGAAGATGACCTTGGGACAAACTGCATACTTGCCATTTTGTTCCACTCTTTTGTCGACAAAACCGGATCCCACAAAGCCTGTGGCTCCGGACGGATCGTTACATATTTTCCGAAGCGTTCGAGCTTCTCAAAATTGCCGCAATCTATCAGTTCGTAATCGGGAAAATGTCCGGGACTAAGAAGTTCCATGTTGAAAGGGGATTATAAATAAAATTGATCATTGAAATCAGTTTGCGACATTTGATGTTCGAAACGCGATTTCTATGATCAATTTATGACTATTAATATTCAATAAAGGATTTAGTTCTACAGATCTTCCTGATTCATCAGAACAGAACCGGAAGTAAATTTGCTTTTTAAAACCGGATTGTCAACTGCAGCGACTACAGGTTTTACGTTTTCCGAAGCGTTTTCATGAACCTGAGAAACGGGAGCATGTCCGGTGTTTTCTATGAATGAAACGCCTTTGGTCGTGATCTCATAATGTCCTTTTTTCCGGGCTCCTGTGTAACGGATCAAACCAAATTTTTTCAGAGTTGCAACATAGCGCGCACCTGTTACTCCACCAACTCCAACTAAATTGAACAATTCATTTGCTCTAAGTGTGGCAGTATTGTAAAGATGGAAAAGCATTAGCATCTGCTTTTTCAAGTTTGGACCATTCTGTGCTGTTTGTCCGGGGAACATTTTCCAACGATCATAAAGCACATCCATATCGAAATCGATCAATGCTGTATTTGCCAGGATAGATTGTTCCTGCGTAGACTGTGGATTATTGTTCACTGCAAAACGGCTGTCGCTGCGGGTCCGCAAGCGGTCGTTGATCTGCATCATATTACCATTGATCAACTGCAATTCCTCTATGCGGACATGCAGATCGTCGATGATCTTTTGCAGGTCGTCGACACGTTTCAGCATTTTGCCATTACGGATCATCAAGTGATTATACTGGTGGTATAACTCTTCGTTTTCGTTCGTTAGTTCCTTGATCAGCTTAGATTGATTTTCTACCTTCAATTGAAGTTTTTCGATTGTCATTTCCATGGAAGAGTTTTTTCTTTTGAAATTTGCGGCAATTTATCTTATTAATTGATGATAGAAAAAGAAATAACGAGTAGTTAGAAACATTAAATGTTAATAAGTGGCTAAAAGATTGGTAAATAAAGAAGTAAGACTTTCAAACAGTCAAATAAATGCTTTCTTTTTTTTATATTTGATACTCATCCCCAATTTATATCTTTTGAAAAATATCTTATTCCCCTTTCTGATTCTGATTTCTTCAGTTTGTCATGCTCAATGGCAGCAAGGTGATGGTCCCGGTGGAGGAACTATTACTTCAATATTTGCAAACGGAACTGAGTTTTTTGTTTCAACTTTTGAGGGTGCAGTCTATAAATCTGAACCAAGTGGCAGCAACAGGACTATGATTTTACATAATCAAGGAAATCCAATTGCCGATCAAATAATAAAACTTAGGAATCGAATATATGTTCAATATCGAAATCCGTTAGATCCTGTGTTTTCTGATGACGAAGGTGTAACTTGGATAAATGATACTACGAATGAATGTCCTCGTTACCATAAGGATGGAATATTTTTTAGAGATACTACTTTTACTCTTGACTCTGGAACTACATGGATAAATAATTCTGTCTTAGAAAATAGTATTGAAGATGGATTCCGGAGTACTAATGAAACTTTTCTTGTTGGGAATAATAAATTATTTCGCACATTTAATAATGGCCTTACATGGGATACACTTTTTTTCTCATCGATACCCGGAAGTCTTGTAAAAAGCGGTTCAAATTATATTTCAACTTCAGGAGAAATCAGTCTTGATTCAGGATTGACATGGAATCCAATCCCACTATTTTCTGATAAAATAATCAAACATATAGAACATGATAATTTCTCTGTATATATTCTAACTGACACTTCAGGCTTATTTTTTTCTCAGGACAATGGAATGAACTGGAGTCAGGTGACTTCTGTATTACCACAAAGTAGAAGTTTGAATTTTATGACCCGAGGAGGTGACAATATTTTTGTAACAGGTTACTTGCAGGGTGTATTTGTTTCATCAGATCATGGACTAACATGGAATATGGCAAACCAAAATCTGAACAGCTTATCAACTTATGTAATTGCCGGTAAAAATTCCACTTTGTTTGCAGGAACAATAAATGGGGTTTTTAAAAGCCTTGATCAAGGCTTGACGTGGGTCAAAATTGATGCAGGTACTGTTATTAATTCGTCAGTTATAACAGATATTTTCATAGATAATGGAAATATCTTTATTGTTTGCGGAAGAGAAGCATATTTAAGTACAGACAATGGAATCAATTGGTCAGAATTAAATCTTGGACCCTTTTTATATGATCATCATTGCATGGCTTCTAATGACTCATTGATTTTTTAAGTGGCCAAAACGGACTTTATATTTCTGCTGATCATGGTACTACTTGGTCATTCAGAAGTTCTACACCAAGTACGATTTCTATTAATTCGATCGCTGTTCTAAACCAAAATGTTTTTCTCTCTCAATGGGATTCATTGGTTATTTCGAATGACAACGGAATGACATGGGGAAGTTCACCTGTTATTCCCGGACCAATTTTAAGTGTAAATCAACACGACAATAAAATATACGTATGTTCTCAAACAGTCGGAATTCTTTGTTCATCAGATAGCGGACTTACATGGACAAATTTATTGAACCGAAGATATATAAATCATCTGTATGTCACCGATTCCATAATCTGGGCGCCGAATGTATTAAGATTAATTTTCTATTCTTTTGACGGAGGTATTACGTTTGACTCCGTAAACACACCAGATAATTTTTACACATCAATTGGTTTTACATTAAATTCCGGATATATTTTCGCTGGCATGGAAGCAGGTGGAATCTGGAGAACACCTTACATGAATCCTATCAATACCACTTCAGAATTGGTAGATGAACCTTTGACCTTATTTCCAAATCCTGCTGTAAATTCTATTACTGTTAAAGATAGAACCGAACTTTTTGTTTATGAGATTTCCGACCCCCTTGGAAGAAAAATAAAAAAAGGAATTTCATTTGGGACGATCGATATCAGCTTTCTGAAAGCCGGAGAATACTATTTATCTACCTACGACAATTCCGGACCTGCAGTGAAATTCATTAAGCAGAATTGAACTTCCCAATTAACAACCTCCCCGGCAAAGAAAGCAGTAATGGCTGATTTTCATGAAATTTCGATTAAAATCAACAATAATTTCTGCGGTTTTTCTGCGTATTCTGCGCATTCTGCGGGAAATAAATCTCTGTTATTTATCTCCCGCAGAATGCGCAGAATACGCAGAAAAACCGCAGAACTATGTATAATCATATTCGTATCCTTTAACCAAAACCCCAAGAATATTAACCCTTTCAAGCATTTATCCTGGGTCGGTTTGTTGTTATTCCTATGATGCACTTGTATCGCTTAGGAAAAATTATTTCTCACGAACAAGCCGCTGAAATTATTGGTAAACATTTTTCGAAAGTTCAGGACAAACTTCTGAATGTACTTCAACTTAAAAAGCAAGCCGACGAAAACACTTCCACTCATCCTGAATTATTACTTGCCGGGATCAATCAGAAAATTGAAGAATTAAAACCGGTTCCTTTTATTACTGCAATCAACATTTCTGAGAACCGCCGTTATCTTCGATTTGCAGTGATTCCTTTGTTTGCACTTATCGTTTTACTTTTTGCTGCACCTTCACTTGTTAAGGATAGCACTAAACGTTTGATCGAACATCAAACCTACTTTGAAAAACCTGCGCCATTCACATTTGAAGTGACAAACAAATCATTGCGTGCATTGCAGCAACAGGATTTTCAGATCGACATTCGCATCAATGGAAATGAAATTCCTGCTGAAGCTTTTATTGAGATCGACGGCAATCAATTCAAACTTGAAAAAGAAAATCTGACAACCTTCCATTACCTGTTCAAAAATCTTCAACGCACACAATCATTCAAATTATTTGCCGACGGATTTTATTCGCAGGAATATACGATTGAAGCATTGCCAAATCCGCTTTTGATGAGCTTTAATATCAATCTGGAATATCCGGTTTATCTGAATAAGCAGAATGAAACTATTCAAAACACGGGCGATCTGGTAATTCCATCAGGAACAAAAGTGAAATGGAATTTCAATACGAAGAATACTGAACAATTGAATCTTGTTTTCCATGATTCAACAATCAGTCTGACTCAGAATGGTGAAGATCAATTTATTTTCTCACGTCGCTTTACTAAAAATGATTCGTATGTAATTACAACCAGCAATCATTTCATCAATAGTAAAGATTCAATCCACTATACAATATCTGTAGTGCCTGATATTTATCCATCGATATCAATTGAACAAAGCCGCGATTCTTTATCAGGCAAACGGACTTTCTTCCGCGGAATGATAAAAGACGATTATGGATTTTCGAAACTGACATTCAATTATCGTTTTCTTAAATCGAATGACAGTCTGCAATCAAATGAAGGCAAACAATTCTCAGATGTGATTCCGGTAAGCAGATCATTGACGACTGACCAGTTCTTTTACTCATGGGATCTTTCCACTGTAAATATTGTTGCAGGTGATGAAGTTGAATATTACTTCGAGATTTCCGATAATGATGGCATTGCAGGTCCAAAATCTACACGTTCACAGTCACAGATCTTCAAAGCTCCATCTCTGAAAGAAATTGCAGAGAATACTGAAAAGAATAATGAATCTATTAAAGATGATCTAAAAGAATCAATTGCAAAAGCGAAACAGATCCAGAAAGACCTGAATGATCTTGGAAAAAAATTGCTTGACAAAAAAGAACTTTCATTCGAAGAAAAGAAAAAAGCAGAAGAGCTTTTGAATCGTCAGAAAGAACTGGAGAAGAAACTTGATGAGATCAGAAAGAAGAATGAAGATAAAAATCGTCAGGAAGAAGAATACAAAAGAGTAAATGAAGATATTGCTCAGAAGCAAGAGCAGTTGCAATCCATTCTTGACAAATTAAAATCGCCTGAACTTCAAAAACTTCTTGAGCAACTGCAACAATTAATGCAGAATGTAAACAAGGATCAATTACAGGAACAATTGAGTCAGATGAAGCTCGATAATAAAGATCTTCAGAAAGAACTTGAGCGTTCGATCGAATTGTTCAAGCAAATGGAATTTGAACAAAAACTTCAGGATAATATCGACAAGCTGAATGAGCTTGCAAAAAAGCAAGACGAGTTAGCGAAAAAGACTGAAGAAAAAGATTCTAAGGAGGGAAAAGATAGTAAAGAAAGTAAAGAAAATGAGTCGAAGGAACAAAAAGATCAGCAGGATAAATTGAACAAAGACTTCGAAGATTTCCGCAAGGATATGGATGAACTTGCGAAGAAGAATGAAGACCTGGAAGAGAAAAAAGATCTTGAAAATACTGATCAGCAAGAGCAGGAAATTCAAAAAGACATGGAAGAAAGTTCTGAGCAATTAGATCAGAAAAAAAGTAATAAAGCTTCTAAGTCACAGAAGAATGCTTCTCAAAAAATGCAACAGCTTGCACAAAAGATGAGCAAGATGCAGCAAGAAATGGAAGAAGAAGAGAATGAAGAAGACATGGATGCTTTACGTGCATTACTTGAAAACTTGCTTCGATTATCTTTCAATCAGGAGCAGTTGATGCAACAATTAAAATCGATTGATATTAATAATCCGCAATATTTGAAGTTGAGTCAGCAACAGCAGAAATTAAAAGATGATGCTAAATCGATTGAAGATTCACTTTTTGCATTGAGTAAAAGAGTTGCAGAAATAGCACCGAAAGTAAATCAGGAAATAACTGCGATCAATCAGAATATGGATGAATCGTTAGACAATCTTGAAGCGCGAATGGTTCCGCAAGCAAGAAGTCGTCAGCAGTTTGTTATGACATCAGTAAACAATCTGACGTTATTGCTGAGTGAAGCACTTCAGCAAATGATGCAACAGCAGGCGCAATCGCAGTCTCCATCCAGTTGTAAAAAGCCCGGAAAAAAGAAGTCATCTTCAATGGCTGAACTCCGCAAGATGCAGGAAGAGCTGAACAAGAACATGCAGAAAATGAAAGCCGGAATGAAGCAGGGCCAGCAACCCAAACCCGGAAAATCAGGCAAGGAAGGTCAGCAGATGAGTCAGGAGCTGGCAAAAATGGCAGCACAGCAGGAATTCATTAGAAATGAGTTAAATAAGTTGAATCAAAGTGATAATAAGGACGGTACTAAAAAGTTGGGAAATCTTGAAGATATCGCTAATCAGATGGAAGAAACTGAAAAGGACATTGTTAACCGGATGATCAGCGAACAAACTTTGAAACGTCAGCAGGAAATTACTACCCGATTGCTGGAAAGTGAGAAGGCGGAACGCGAGCGTGAGCAGGATGATCAGAGGAAATCAGAGGAAGCAAAAAATGCCTACTATCGTAACCCTTCCGAATTTGAAGAGTATAAGAGAATGAAGCAAAAAGAGATGGAATTGCTAAAAACAGTACCACCTTCTTTGAATTCCTATTATAAACAAAAGGTAAACGATTATTTCCAATCCATTGATAAATAATTCATTAATGCAACTTACAGGCGAAAGTCAGACACTGGAACTAGCGTCCACACCCGAAAGCATTTCGGTGGTTGAACGTATGATTGATGATATCCGCAACAAGTACAACGTGAGTGAAGACATGTTCGGAAACATGTTGGTTGCTATCACAGAGGCGGTGACCAATGCTATTTATCATGGCAACAAATCTGACGGAACTAAAAAAGTTAGCATCAGTTGTACCCATGCACCCGGCTCAATTGTTTTTACAATTGCAGACGAAGGAACAGGTTTCGATTACTACAATTTACCTGACCCAACTGCTCCTGAAAATCTGGAGAAAGAATGTGGTCGTGGTATTTTCTTAATGAAGCATCTTACAGATCAATTGATCTTCTCAGAAGACGGCCGCGTCGTAGAGATGAGTTTCAAGATCTCTTAATAAAATAGTTAGAGTTTGGTTAGACAAAAAAGGAGCTGGGAGAGCTCCTTTTTTTTTGTGCGGTTTTTTTTGCAAACAAGACTTCTGTTTGCCTATGAGGTGAGGACTAAACTTTTTGAAAGTGCGTGGGGTTGGCAGAGGGTAGCTGGCAGAAGTCCGGGGGCGTGGTTTTTCTAGTACATACAAGCTGCAAAATGATTTATGTAATTCTAATTTCTTTTTTCAATCGAGACTTCTGCCAGCCTTTGAGGCGAGGGCTGAACTTTTTTTTGAGTGCGTGGCGATTATATATGACTGCTTGCAGCTTCTATTAAAATCACCATCATATATTGGATGCATAAAAAAAGTTTTGTCTTTAGATTTGTCGAATGCCAAACGCTTATCAAATAGACAAACAGGATGGAATTTACTTTATGACCAGCAATCTGGTTGGGTGGGTGGATCTTTTTATCAGAGAGAGAAATAAGAGAATTTTAGCGGATAGTCTTAACTTTTGTATTAAGAATAAAGGCTTGAATGTTCATGCATATGTTTTTATGTCAAGTCATATTCATATGGTTGCAAGTTCAAGAAATAATAATCTGAGTCAGATCATGTGTGACTTTAAAAAGTTTACAAGCACCCAACTCATTCGTGAAATGCTGACAGTGAAAGAAAGCCGGCGTGAGTGGATGGTTCCCATTTTCAGGAATGCCGGTGAATTGAATTCAAAAAACAAGCATTTTCAATTGTGGCAAAATGGAAATCATGCCAAAGAAACATTTTCTCCTGAATTTACAGAACAAAAAATAAGATACATACATCAAAATCCGGTCAAGGAAGGTATAGTCGTTCGCGCAGAAGATTATTTGTATAGTAGTGCAAGAGATTATATGGGAATGAAAAGTCCTGTGAATATTAGTAAATTATATTTTGATCAGTTTGGCAAATGCACCTACTAGTTTATCATTTCATTCCAAATACATTTAAATGAGAATACGTAAAGCGAAAATATTAGACCGAAAAATAAAATACAGGCCAAGAAATAATTTTGAGTACTTTTTTTATGCATACGATTCCGACAATGCGGAATCACTAACTAAAGAACTTACTGCTCTTGGCTATAGTGCAGAAATTACGGACATCTCTGATTCATCCATTTTATTTCTAATAAATGGATTTACTTCTGACTACACTTCAATTGATAAGGACATTGCTTCCTGGTTCAATCAAATGACTAATCTTGCAAAAAAACACAAATGTGAATTTGACGGCTGGGAACGTCGGTTCAATATATAACCAACTCAAAAACTTACCTAAAAGAAACCCCTCACCTGCCGGGTGTAGTCTTGAAGATAGCTTACTCTTGAATTTTACGATTCAGTTGTTTGACAAGATGTCCCTGAATTTATTTCCACACAGACTACACCCTACACTCTCCTAAAATTACTTCCACAAAGTCTATACCCTGCAGCCCGCCGGGTGTAGTCTTCCAAATAAATTAATTTTGAATTTTACGAATACAATAGATTAATATGATGCCCTGCAAATTACTTCCACACAGACTACACCCTACACTCTCCTATAAAATTACTTACACAAAGTCTATACCCTGCAGTCAAATCAAAGCCCTCTTTCCTCCCCCATTTTCTTTCCCTATCTTCCCCCATGAAACCCGCCCCAATCACTTTCTTCAAACAAGAAATCTCTTTCCGTCTCAACAAAAAAGATCAACTCACAAAATGGATTACCTCCGCTGCGAAAAAAGAAAATTTCACCATCACTGAATTGAATTATATTTTCTGCTCAGATCCATTCCTAAAAAAAATGAATGTGAAATTTTTAAAACATAATTATTTTACAGACATCATCACATTCGACAATTCGATCGAGAAAGGAAAGATCATTGGTGATATTTTTATTTCTATCGATACTGTTCGCATAAATGCCAAACAATATGAAACAACTTTTGATGATGAATTGCATCGTGTAATGATTCATGGCTTGTTGCATCTCACAGGTTATTCTGACAAATCGCCGATGAAGCAAAAGGAGATGCGGAGGATGGAGGATTACTGGTTGAAGAAATTGAAGTAATTTTATTGGAGATGATTCCAAACGATCACTCCAATCACGATCCATATGAAAAGCTCATATAAACGGATGCGCTTTTTTGCAGACAATAAATAATACGCTGCAAAAATTGAAAATGGAATTGCAAGTAAAGAGAAATTAACAACTGAAATTTTTTGTCCCAGGAAAATTGAGCCTGCTCCGAAAAGGAAAAATGAAAATACTACCTGCTGTATAATTCGTGCACGGATCACATTCTTCAGATAATTCATCCGCAATTTTATTAATGCAAACAATAACCAAACTCCAAAGAGTATTGACAAGGTCATTAATGGCGGAGTAAATACAATGTTGATCTCCGGTTTTAAGTGTACAAATCTTTCAATATAATCTTTCCAGAAAAAAAGGAAGTTGTGATTCCAGAACATCCATACAGTAACAAAAAAGTATGGCAGTGAAAATCCGATAAACATGATCAGCCATTCTCTGAAATTAAATGGCCTGATGAGACTAAGGGAAATGATCATCACAGGAATAATAATAAAAGCCGGAAAAATATAAGAGCTGCTACAGCTGCCAGAAAACTACTGTCAAAAATTGCCGGAGTTGCAGAATCACTTTTGATCATTGCAAATGATTTGTCAAAAACGCGGAGTATGATCAGGTTTACAAAATGTATCGGATGAACCGTCAGAAACTCGGGAACTGAAGAGATGAATAATGCATAGACAAATGCAGGTAAATAGGAATTCTTATATAAGATCTCGTGTTTGTTGGTAATCTGGTTGATGTATATGGCACTGAATGAAACTAACGATACCATGATCAACCAATTCAACCCTGATGGTAGCTTTGCAAAAAGCACCAGAAATAGTTTCCACACCGGCTGCGCACTGACTTCCATCACCGGAAAACAATTCATAAAGGCTTGTGCCCACAATATCAATACGATAGCGGGAATAACCAATAATGAAGCCGGTTGAGGCGACTTAAAAAAGCGAATCATCGGTGTTAAAAATAGAGATTTTTCATTGTAGATTATCCGGAATCCTTTCTATATTTGTCACCGTATTAAACGGAAAAAAACATGACAGGATTCTGGTACTTTATCGGCGATATTTTTGAGGCAATTTTCACACTTGTTCCTTTCTTCGGCCTTTGGCTGAATAAAGCACTTATCGTTGTTGGATTCGTTGCATTCTTCGGATGGCTTTGGTACATGAATAAACACAAAGAGGTTACTAAATGGGATTAATCTCCCATTCATTAAATAGAAAAAGCCCGGTATCTCCTGATTCCGGGTTTTTTTATGCCTTTTCCTTGAATTCCAAAAGGTCCTTGCCAATATCACCTCTGAAATACGCGCCTTCAAATTTTATCGAAGAAATCTGCTCATAGGCTTTCTTTCTCGCTTCAGAAATAGTTGCTCCAAAAGCCGTAATACTCAGCACCCGACCGCCATTGGTAACAACTGAATTACCTGACATTGATTTTGTTCCGGCATGAAAAATCAGACTGCCGTTCGTACTTTCAACGGAAATTACTTTTCCTTTTTCATAATCGCCCGGATAACCTCCGCTAACCATCATTATCGTTAATGCCGTTCGGGGATCTATTTCGAAATCGATCGTGTTCAATTGAACATTTGCTGTTGCAAGAAATAATTCAACCAGATCATTCTTAATTCTTGGAACGACAACTTCTGTTTCCGGATCTCCCATACGAACATTGTATTCGATCACATATGGTTCACCGTCTACATTCATCAGTCCGATAAAAATAAATCCCTGATAGCGGATCTTTGCATTCTTCAATCCTGCAATTGTCGGTTTTATAATTCGCTCTTCAACTTTGTTCATGAATTCTGCATCAACAAATGGAACCGGTGACACAGCTCCCATTCCACCGGTATTCAATCCGGTATCGCCCTCGCCTATTCGTTTATAATCTTTTGCTTCAGGTAAGATCTTATATGAAACTCCATCAGTAAGAACAAAAACTGAACATTCAATTCCCTTAAGAAATTCTTCAATCACAACTTTATTTGCTGCGCTACCAAATTTACCTGATGTAAGCATGTCGGTCAATTCAGACTTCGCAGCTTCCAGTGTTTCAGGAATGATAACACCTTTGCCGGCAGCAAGCCCATCGGCTTTTAATACATAGGGCGCTTTCAACGATTCAAGAAATTTCAATCCATCATTGAGTGTTTCTTTTGTAAAAGTCTGAAATGCTGCAGTCGGAATTGCATTCTTCTGCATGAATTCTTTTGCAAAATCTTTACTTCCTTCTAACAAAGCGCCTGCTTTCGTCGGGCCAATAACAGGAATCGATTTTAATTTTTCATCGTCAAGAAAAAAATCTGTAATGCCATTGACTAAAGGTTCTTCCGGACCAACAATTACCAACTCAACTTTATTCTGAAGAACGAAATCTTTTATTGCGGAAAATGATTTTACATCAAGGTCAATATTTTCTCCGCAATCTTTTGTTCCCGCATTTCCGGGAGCTATAAATAGCTTTTCACATTTTTTACTTTGTGAAAGTTTCCATGCAAATGCATGTTCTCTTCCTCCGGAACCAATGAGCAAAATCTTTACTGACATTTTAATAATTGTTATAAAGGAATGTTTGCATGTTTTTTACGAGGTAATTTTACTGCTTTATTCTCCAGCATTCTGAATGCAGCGATCAGTTTAGTTCTGGTCTCATCCGGACGGATCACTTCATCAATGTAACCATGTTCAGCAGCTTTATATGGATTGGCAAAAAGCTGATTGTATTCATTCTCTTTTTCTTTCCATGCTGCAAGAGAATCTTTCGCTTCAGAAATTTCTTTTTTGAAAATAATTTCCGCAGCTCCTTTTGCGCCCATTACAGCGATCTCTGCACTTGGCCATGCATAATTCATATCGGCACCGATGTGTTTTGAATTCATTACATCGTATGCACCGCCATAAGCTTTTCTCGTGATCACAGTGATCCGTGGAACAGTTGCTTCGCTGAATGCAAACAATAGTTTCGCGCCATTTGTAATAATGGCATTCCACTCCTGATCAGTGCCCGGTAAAAATCCCGGTACATCTTCAAATACAAGTAATGGAATGTTGAAACAATCGCAGAAGCGAACAAAACGTGCAGCCTTTGTGGATGAATTAATATCGAGTACACCCGCCAGATGAATCGGTTGATTTGCAACAATACCAATACTTCTTCCTGCAAGTCGTGCAAAACCTACTACAATGTTTTCTGCAAAATCTTTATGTACTTCTAAAAATGAATCCTTGTCGATCACTTCGTTTATCACTTCGCGGATATCGTATGGTTGATTCGGATTATCAGGAATGATTGAATTTAGTTTTTCTCTTTTTTCATTTGTCACTTCATAAGCTAAACGTGGAGCCTCTTCTTCGCAGTTCTGCGGCATATAACTTACCAGACTACGCAAACGATTGATACAATCAATTTCATTTACACATGTAAAATGTGTCACACCTGATTTAGTTGCATGTGTCATTGCACCACCTAATTCTTCTGAAGTAACTTCTTCATGCGTTACGGTTTTCACAACGTTCGGACCGGTAACAAACATGTAGGAAGTATTTTCTACCATCATAATAAAATCTGTGATGGCCGGTGAATAAACTGCGCCACCTGCGCATGGTCCCATGATCGCAGAGATCTGAGGAATGACACCTGATGCTAATGTATTGCGGTAAAAAATATCTGCATAACCACCAAGTGAAACAACACCTTCCTGAATCCTTGCTCCACCTGAATCATTTAATCCGATTACCGGTGCGCCATTCTGCATTGCAAGATCCATTATGCGACAGATCTTTTTTGCATGCGTTTCAGAAAGTGATCCTCCGAATACTGTAAAGTCCTGAGCGAATACATAAACTAACCTTCCATCGATTCGTCCGAATCCGGTCACAACACCATCACCAAGATATTTTTCTTTATCGATACCGAAATCAGTAGCTCTATGAGTAACAAGCATTCCAATTTCCTCGAACGAATTTTCATCAACTAAAAAATGAATCCGCTCACGGGCAGTAAGTTTTCCTTTCTTATGTTGCGATTCTATTCTTTTAGCTCCACCACCCAGTTGTGCTTCCTGTATCTTTTCGTCCAGTAACTTGATTTTCGATTCCATAATGATCTTGTATGCGACGAAGATATAGGTTTTTAGCGATATGAAGGCACGGCAAAACAGACGTTTATTATCTTTCGAGTTGATTATAAACTGCTGAAATTCATGTATTAAATTGTCTTAAAGCCGATTGATCCGATAAAATTCCTTTCCGTTTTTAAATCCTTCGCTGTAAAGAATCAAAGTAGTAAATTCGCCCCATGCAAAAAGAGATCGTTGTCAGCGGCATCCGCAGTACAGGAAATTTACATCTGGGAAATTATTTTGGAGCGATTCAGAATTTTATAAAAATGCAACATGAGTACAATTGCTATTTCTTCATCGCTGATTACCATTCTCTCACTACACATCCCGTTCCATCGGATCTGCATAACACGGTGAAACAAGTACTCGTAGAATACCTTGCCTGCGGACTAGATCCTGAAAAATCTACACTTTATGTTCAAAGCGATCTGCCGGAAACAGCAGAACTCTATCTGCTTCTGAATATGAACGCTTATGTAGGTGAACTTGAAAGGTCAACTACTTTCAAAGAAAAGATCCGCAAGCAACCGGACAATATCAATGCAGGAATTTTAACTTATCCGGTTCTGATGGCTGCAGATATTCTTATACACCGTGCCGTTAAAGTTCCTGTCGGAAAAGACCAGGAGCAACATCTGGAATTTTCCCGTCAGTTCGGAAACAGATTCAACAGACTTTACAACACGGAACTATTTCCTGAACCATTTGCATTTAATTATGGAACTAATCTTGTAAAAATTCCGGGACTTGATGGCTCAGGAAAAATGGGCAAGAGCGAAGGCGAAGGAAATGCTATTTTCTTATCTGATACCCCGGAAGCGATCCGCAAAAAAGTAATGCGAGCTGTAACCGATGGCGGTCCGACGGAAGAGAATCAAAAGAAACCTGAAGTGATCGAAAATATTTTCACTTTAATGAAAGCTGTTTCTTCTGAAGAAACTGTAAAGCACTTTGATGAGCTTTATAATAAAATGCAGATCCGTTATGGTGATCTGAAAAAACAATTAGCGGAGGATATGATTTCATTCACTACACCTTTTCGTGAAAAGATTACAGAACTTAGTAAAGATGAAACGACGATCAGTAAAGTTGTCAGATTAGGTGCTGAAAAAGCACGTGCAAGTGCAGCTGCGACTGTGAACGAAGCGAGAAAAGCGATTGGAATAAGAAGTTTTTAATTGCGACAAGAACTGGTTAGTACTTTCTTAAATTATTTTTAATTAAACAACAAAATATTTTTTGAATACAACCTATTTTCTTCTTCAGAAGAAACTTTATAATTATCGGAAATTTCTATCCCATCATTTTTGAATGACCGCTTACTGATTTCAAATCCTTCAAACATTTCACCGAATTCGAACGATTCATTTTTTTTATATTGATCTGCGTAACGTTCATCAGGTTGTAAGATCAGCGACTCCGGATTATATGTCAGCCATTGTCTTAAGGTTGTTACGTAACACGGCCATTCCCGAAGTGACTCTCCTTTTCTTTTCCCCGCAATTCCTTTTCCGGTTGACTGTGACCACCAGGTTCCTGTTTTAAAATCTTCGTAGATCGCATCATTGTTGATCAAACCAAGGTAGCGATAGTAGTCGTTCTTGCCTTCATAGTCGGTCAGATAAGCCTTCGCTGTTCTTGTAACCGGACAGTAAGTCATCATAAATCTCTTTCCACACATGCCGTCGAATACTCTTTGATGATAGGCAAGAAACTGGATCGGATAGGCTCTTGCTTCGCAGTTCTTCACCATTCCAACGATCAACCTGTCGAGATCAACTTTATTACTATCGCTATTGACCATCAGCTTAGGTGCTGAACGGCGATACATTTTTGTTGCTGTGTATTTGAAATTACAGAAGAAAATAGTCACTACAGTTAATGTGGAAAGGATAACGACAGACAATCTGCTTTTTCTATAAGCACCGAAAATTCCAAAAATAATTCCTACCAATAATTCCAGACGTATCTCCCATCTGTATTTATAGATCCAATAGGCAACGGATACGTTTTCAAATTCCAGTTTTATGGGCAAGGGAAGAACCATCATACAATTGATGATCTCAAAAAACAGAAAAGCAATCGTACATATATAAAAGAAACGGTACATACACTTCGTAAGAAGTATGTTTTACTTATTGTCCGGGAAAAAGTTTAGTATATATACTATGAAATTGGCAAAATAAACTGTTACTGATCTCTTTCAGGAATCAATTCGGAACTACCGGAATCAACTCACTGAATTCAGGACAACAAAATTTCTTCTCAATCTGTAAACCTTGTTTTGATGCCTGGATGATGATCGTTTGATCAGCATTGGGATGCTTTTCACATCTTTTATTCCGCACACTGTTCCTTACCAAAATTGCAAATTGATCTGCTTTTGTATTACTGACTTCTTTTGAAATCTGTTCTTTCAGATCATCGCTTGCATCGGAAGCTACACTACGGGTGATTACGTTTATCATTCTGGGATTTTGCATAAAGGTAGTCTAATTTGAGGTAGCGGGAGGGAATTATCTTGATTAGTTTTTTTAAGGGATGAAGTGGAATGAAGTGGAATGAGGTGGAATGAAGTGGAATGAAGTGGAATGAAGTGAAAAGAAGTGGAATGAAGTGGAAAGGGTTGGGTGGCATTTTTGGATTGATGTTGCAACACTGACTTAGAAAAGTACTTAGATAAATTATCATTTTTTTCGGGAAGTTAAGTCTACTACACCACACTTTAAACCCTTTTTAAGCCTATATAAATGATCGCCCCTAAAACTAATTAGGTTGATAATCAACATTATAATTGCCTAAATTCAATTACATGTTGCAACATCTATTGTTATAACATATATTTGTACCCGAAATCAGAAACTATATAAAAAACTCATAAAATTAATCAGATGAAAAAAATCACACTTATGGCCGCTATGTTAGTCACAATGACAGCATCAGTGTTTGCACAACAAAACTGGAAGCTCGATGGAGCACATTCGAAAATCCGTTTCACTACGAAATATCTGCTGATCTCTGATGTAGATGGTGAATTCAAAAAATTTGTCGTAACAGCAAATTCTTCTGCTGCAGACTGGTCAGATCTTAAAGTAACTGCTTCAGTTGACGTGAATAGTATTACAACAGATAACGAACAGCGCGACGGGCATTTAAAAGGTGACGATTTCTTCAACGCAGAGAAATATCCTAAGATGACTTTTACAAGCACAGGCATAAAAAGTCTGGGAAATAAAAAATACTCTCTCACCGGACAACTTACGATCCGTGATGTCACAAAAACAGTGACTCTTCCATTAGTATATGGCGGAACAGTTACTGATCCTTGGGGAAATATAAAAGCCGGCTTTAAAGCAACCGGTTCAATCAATCGCCAGGAATATGGTTTAAAATGGTCTAACAAAGCTGCAACAGGAGAAGCAGTCGTTAGCGATGATGTGGACTTCACGATCGACTTGATCCTCATCAAAGATGTTCCAAAACAATAATTAATCAAAAGCCGGTCTCTTACAAGAACCGGCTTTTTTTAACTTCATACCATGAAAGAATATATGATCATTGTCGGTTTACCCGAAATTTTTTCACCACGATTCATTTCATTGATACCCGAACATCGAGCAGTAGTAAATGAAATGATGAATGAAGGAATAATCCTGAGTTATGCTCTTGCAGCAAACAGAAGTAACCTCTGGATTGTTATGTCAGCAAAGGGTGAAGCAGAAGTCTTAAGAAACATTGCACGCTTCCCGCTTGCACGCTACATGCAGCACGAAATAAAGGAACTGATGTTCCAGCACAGCGCTACATTCATTTTACCTGAACCATCACTAAATTAATATCAATGAAATTCGTAGAACACATCAAGGTCACCAACATCGGTCAACATTACGAAACAAAAGTAATTGCAGGCAATCATACCCTCACAACTGATGAACCTGTCGATCACGGTGGAAAAGATCTTGGCCCGACCGCACACCAGATGCTGCTCTCTTCACTGGGCGCATGTACTGCCATCACTCTGCGAATGTATGCCGACCGCAAACAATGGGACTTGCAAAAAGTTCATGTGTATCTGAATATGGAAAAAGTTATGGAAGGCACTGAAGAAATAACAAAGATCTATACCAAACTTGAATTCGAAGGAAATCTGGATGAAGAACAGATCAAGCGACTTAAAATTATTAGCGAGAAATGTCCGGTGCATAAGACGCTGGTGGGGAAAGTGGTTGTGGAAGAAATGAAGTGAAGTGGAATGAAGTGGAATGAAGTGGAATGAAGTGGAATGAAGTGGAATGAAGTGGAATGAAGTGGAATGAAGTGGAATGAAGTGGAATGAAGTGGAATGAAGTAAAAATAAATTAGTTAGTACCCAAATGAAAATTATCAAAAAAAATAAACACTGAGAACACAAGTTCACAAAAGAACACGGAATTATCTGCGCTAAATCTGCGAGATCTGCGGGAAACAAAATCACCTTGAAATACTTCAACTCTTAAATCAAAGCAAGAATCAAATTAAAAATTATACAGTAAAAATAAATGGAAAATAAAATCACAGTAACAGGAACCGGACCTTACATGGTCACAGGTACAATGACATTAACTGATGCGAACGGAAATCAGATCGAGAAAAAAGAAACTTTCGCTCTTTGCCGTTGTGGACACAGTGCTAACAAACCATTCTGCGATGGACAACATCGTACGAATACAGACTGGTTAAACCAAAAATAATAAATGACAATTCACAATCTCATAAGCAAACGAAAAAGCATCCGTGCATTCTCTGAGCGTCCGATCGACGATGAAACAATGATCAGTCTTTTCGAAGCTGCACGTTGGGCACCGTCATCGGCAAATGAACAACCGTGGCGATTTATTCTTGCCCGAAAGCAGGATAAAGAAGCTTTTGCAAAAATGCAGGAATGTCTGAATGAAGGAAATAAGATCTGGGCGAAAGATGCAGCAGCATTGATCATAACGATTGCTAAAAAACATTTTTCTTTTAATGAAAAGTCAAATGTATATTCATGGCACGACGTAGGATTGGCGACTGCAATGTTATCAGTGCAAGCGACAGAATTGAATTTGTTCCTGCATCAGATGGGCGGATTCAATTCAGCTAAGGCGAAAGAAGAATTTCAGATTCCTGATGAATACGAAGCAGTAAGTATTATTGCAGTAGGTTATGAAGGAAATCCTGAAGCATTACCGGAAAATCTCCGGGCCAGAGAAGTTGGCGAAAGAAAACGTAAACCATTATCTGAACTCGTTTTCTCTGCTAACTTTGGCGAAGAAAATGAATTATTCAAAACAGAAACCAATAAATAAGAAAGGAATAAAATGAAAACCATTTTTCACGCAGCTTCATCACGCGGACATGCTGATCACGGCTGGTTAAATGCACATCACAGTTTTAGTTTTGCGAGCTGGTATGATCCTTCACGCGTACATTTCGGAATGCTTCGTGTTCTGAACGACGACATCGTTGCCGGTGGACAAGGGTTTGGAACGCATCCGCACAACGATATGGAGATTATCACCATTATATTGAAAGGTGCACTTGAGCACAAAGACAATATGGGTAATGGTTCCGTTATCAGACCAGGCGATGTGCAGGTCATGAGTGCAGGAACGGGAGTGATGCATTCGGAATTTAATCCGTCGAAAGACGAAGCGACCAATCTGTTTCAACTCTGGATCTTTCCGAAAGAAAAAGGGATTAAACCAAGTTATGATCAACGTACATTCGATATCAATGACAGAAAGAATAAGATCCAGACGGTAGTTTCCGGATTCAAGACCGGCGATGAACTTTATATTCATCAGGACGCAGCTATATCATTATCTGACCTGGATAAAGGAACTGAATTGAAATACGCAATGAAATCGAAGGAAAATGGTGCTTACATTATGGTAATAAACGGTGCTGTTGAAATCGAAGGACAGAAACTTCAACAACGTGATGCAATCGGTGTCTGGGAAAATGAAAATGTTTCCATAAAAGCATCAGAGAATGCAGAAATTATTATCATTGAAGTTCCAATGAACTAAATGAAAAATGGAGTTAGAAAAAGAAATCAATCAGAAGAAGTTTCGCAATGAAAGCCATAAACTCATGGTCAATATTATTTATACGTTCAATTGGTTGAATGGACAACAAAGTGATTTTTTAAAACCATTCGACATCACCTACCAGCAGTTCAATGTCCTCCGCATTTTACGCGGACAACAGATGCAACCTGCCAGTATCAAATTGATCCGTGAACGTATGCTTGACAAAATGAGCGACGCTTCCCGCATCGTAGAAAAACTCCGCATGAAAGGCCTGGTCGAGCGACACATTTGTCAGCACGATCGCCGTTCATGTCAGGTCTTCATCACTCAAAAAGGAATGGACCTGCTAAGTAAAATTGATACTAACGAAGTGAAACAAACTGATCTGATGATTGCGCTTTCTGAAAAGGAGAAGGTGGAGTTGAATTTGTTGTTGGATAAGTTGAGGGGGTAAGTATAATGTTATAAAATAAAGTTTCTTTTTTGTTGAAGATTTTTTCTGAATAATAATTTGAAAGGAAACATTCGGCTCCGATTTTTTTAACACTGAGTTCACTAAGAGCAAAATGAGAGCACGGAATGGCAGACGTGCTTTTATTAGAAAGATGTTTTAAAATTTCCAAGTGATTAACTTTTGCGCACAAAAGCTTTGAGTGTTTATTTCAGAAAAATTCACAATTAAACACATAGAATTTCTATGCTCTCATTGTGCCCTCCATGTTCTCTATGTTTAAAACTTCATAGTACACTGTTAATCAATTGCTACCGATTTTTTTTCACATCTTCGGAAATTATTCTACTTTAGCGACATCATTTGATGGCCACAGTCGAACAACATATCTCCGAATTGCTTTTTGATCACGATTGCGTGATCGTTCCTTCTCTGGGAGGTTTTCTGGCTTCGAATCAGAATTCAATGGTGACATCGAATCTGGTGCTTTTTCCGCCGTTCAGGAAAATTGCTTTTAATGTTTATCTGAAAAATAACGACGGACTTTTAGCGAATCATCTGGTCGAATACGAACACATTTCTTATCAGCAAGCTTTAGTACAGATTGAAAAATTTGTTGCTAACTGTATGTCGGAGATGAATTCAGGGAAGAAAATATTTCTCAATACAATCGGAACTCTTTATTTCGATAAAGAACACAACATTCAGTTCGATGCTGCACGGAATTCAAATCACCTGAAAGACAGCTTTGGAATGGATGCTTTGCAACTGACTCCAATTAATCGCGAGAACGAGCCTGTTGCAAAACCTAAACCGGTTCTTACTGAGATCCGGAAATCTGTGAAACAACCTCGTCCGGAAACTCAACGCACCATTTCACCACGATTGAAAAAAAGTGGAATACTTGTTGGAATCGTTGCTGTTGCTGCTACTGCACTTTGGTTCTCATTCAACTTATATCTTGTAAATCCAAAGTCATACGAATCTGCTTCTTTAAGTCCGTTCGACAGTCAGACGATCTCTTTGAAGATCAAAGACACAAGCACGATGCCGACTACCATCAAACAAGAAGAGCCGGCAAAAGCAGAAACTGTGTATGTTTCCAATGCAACTCCTGAAAAAACGGATACACAAATTGCGGCTGTTCCATCAAAGCCGGAAACTGTCGTTCCTGCAAAACCTGAAGTTGTTGCCCCTGCTTCCCCATCAGCAGATCTCCACCACTTTGTTATAGCCGGAGTTTTCAAAATCCACGAAAACGCCCTTTCGCAACTGGATCAATTACAGAAATTGGGCTTTAAAAATGCTGCTGTTACTGAAGCCAATAATCGCTGGTATGTTTATTATCAAGGCTTTGAAAAGCGCTCTGACGCAATTGCCCTCAACGATAGCCTGAAAAACAGCGATCTGCAAGGCTGGGTCTGGAATTATTAATTTTCCCGCACAACTCTATTTATATTTGTTACTACGCAAAAAACTATCAATTTTGCAGTAGCAGTTTTACGCATCATTTATGAGTAATTTACGTCAAGGGTTAAACCAGAAACTTCTTCAGAAATTATCACCGCAACAAATTCAGTTGATGAAATTGTTGCAGATCCCTGTTGCAAATCTTGAACAACGGATCAAAGAAGAAATGCAGGACAATCCTGCACTTGAAGAAGGTGCCGATCAGGAAGAAGATGAATACGATACAGATGCTGACGATGATACTTCAAATGATGATGACGAAGAACTGAGTGAACGCGAAGAAGACATCAGCATCGACGAATATTTAGTCGACGACGAAATTCCTGATTACAAAACTTCTGTTAACAATTCTTCACCAGACGATGAACGACGGGAAATGCCTTTGAGCACACAAGGCAATTTTCAGGATCAGGTACTTGCACAACTTTATCTACTCGACTTTGATGACCGTGAATATCATATTGCCGAACAACTGGTCGGTAGTATTGATGACGATGGTTATCTGCGTCGTGAGTTAACTGCAATCGTCGATGATCTTGCCTTTTCACAAAATATTTCTACAACAAAAGAAGAATTAGAAAAAATTCTGACAGCAATTCAAACACTCGATCCTCCGGGTATCGGTGCACGTTCATTGCAGGAATGTCTGGAGTTGCAACTGGAAAGAAAAGACCAGAAGCGTGAATCAATCGTTCTTGCGAAAAAAATCCTGAACAAACAGTTCGACGAGTTTTCGAAAAAACATTACGAAAAAATTTCGCGTGAAATGGAGATCACTGATGAGCAATTGAAAAAAGCCATCGATGAAATTCTTAAACTTAATCCTCGTCCGGGAAGTGCAGCTAATCAGGGACAGCGATCTATTGAACATATCATTCCTGATTTCATCATCAACAATACCGATGGTGTACTTGAACTTACTTTGAATTCGCGGAATGCTCCTGAGTTAAGAATGAGCCGTGACTACAAAGAAATGCTTGATCATTACAGCAAAGACAAGAAGAATGTAAAAGCAAATAAAGATGCCATAAGTTTCGTTAAACAGAAACTGGATTCTGCGAAATGGTTCATCGATGCATTGAAGCAACGTCAGCATACACTTTTTCAGACGATGCATACGATCATGGATTATCAATATGAATATTTCCTCGAAGGCGATATGCGTAAACTGAAAAAGATGGTACTTCGTGATATTGCTGAAAAGATAGGCATGGATATTTCTACAGTTAGTCGTGTAGCGAATAGCAAATATGTGCAAACCCCATTCGGAACTTTTTTACTGAAGAGTTTCTTCTCTGAAGGATTGTCTACAGAAAGTGGCGAAGAGGTTTCGAGTAAAGAAGTGAAACAGATCCTTACAGATTGTATCGGTGCAGAAGATAAACGCAAGCCATTAACTGATGATGCGCTCACAAAGATCCTGAATCAGAAAGGATATAATATTGCCCGGAGAACGGTGGCAAAGTATCGCGAAATGCTGGATATTCCCGTAGCGCGATTGAGAAAAGAACTATGAACAAAAAAGTTGCTCAATTTTTATCGGTTGCACTACACCCTGTGCTCATGCCGACCTATGCTTTACTTTTCATTTTCCAGAACAAAACTTTTTTCTCCTACTCTATTCCCTATCATGCAAAACTTGCACTTTTTCTGATCATCATTCTGAATACACTTATTTTTCCTGTACTGGTTTCATTTATACTGGTTAAAAAAGGAGTGATCAGATCTTTTGAAATGGAAAAAAGAGAAGAACGATTGATTCCCTTTGCAAGTAATTTATTATTGATGATGGTTGCAGCATATCTGATCAATGCATTGCGATTACCACAGGTATTCTTTCAACTGATCTTAGGTGCGATTGCTTCAGTTGCCATTGCTATCACGATCAACTTTAAATGGAAGATCAGTATTCATATGATCGGTGTAGGTGCAATGGTGGGAACGCTTTTCGGATTGTCGACTTTTATGCTTGTCGACTTACGATTTCCAATTATCTTGTCATTCTTTGTTGCAGGTTTACTTGGTTCTGCAAGAATGACTCTGAGGGCAAATAGTGCGGTGCAAATTTACCTGGGGTTTTTGATTGGGTTCTTTTGTGAGTTTCTTTTCTTGAGCTTGTAAAAAATAAAACACTAAGATCACTAAGTTTTTGTCACAAGAACACAAGTGATACTCCCTTTGTGCTCTTGTGACAAAAACTTAGTGATCTTAGTGTTAAAATTTTCCCCTTCTAAAATGTAAAGGATATCCCCACATTCAACGGCGTCAACTCCGGTCCTTTATCTTTTTTGAAAACATCTACAAGTGAATAGTATCCTGATAATGCAACACTACCATAACCGATTCTTCCTGTAACTCCGTATTGAAAATAATTCAATCCTATCATTCCATACGATTTGAATTTTCCGGATCTGTCTTCATATTTCGTATGTGACTGAATCAGATAACCACCTTTTAATCCGGCAGCAACTTTAAATCGTTTTCCTTTATCATTCTCATTAGTCCTTGCACGAAGTTCTAAAGCGAAGTCGATAAAGTTCAATGAAAGTTTATTTGTTTCAAGATCGAATGAATCAGGAACAACTGCAAAATTATTTCTCTTCGCAACATCATCATAATAAAAAACTGCATCAGTATGAACATTCTGAGAACTGATACCAAATCCATAGCCTAATCCAAAATGTCCGGCTTTGCCCATTTTTTCTTTCATGATCAAAAAACTAAATCCTCGTGAGCGAAGTGGTTTCGCTTCGATGGTAGAGGGAAGATTCATCCAGTTGTCTGATGTGATTGAAACGATAAACAGATCGTCAGCTGCTGCAATTTTTCCTAACGCACCGGGCATTGATGATGATGGTGCAGGAGTTTCCTGTGCGTTGGTCGACAGACTAAAGATCACAATAGCTGCCAGACTGAATAATTTTTTCATAATGTATAGTTTGTTGTTTGCTTAAAATTCTTGTTGCTTTTGGCAAAGACCAGGCCGAAATAAAATTGACTTATCCGAATGTAGTAGAAATTTAAAAACGAAAATGATGATGAACAATAAATCATTTCAGTAGAGAACATTAATTTCTTTAAAAAAAACGGGTGTAGCCTGTAATGACTACACCCTTACGTGGGCCCTGATGGAATCGAACCATCCACCCACAGATTATGAGTCTGTTGCTCTAACCGAATGAGCTAAGGGCCCGGTAAATTTTGGGTGACAAAGGTATCTTTTAAGGGGAATAATTACAAATTGTGTAGTTCTTTTTGTATCAGGTCAGGTCAAAAGGGCAAGGGTCAAAGGTCAAGGGTTAAACTTGTACTTCTTAATATTCAAAATATTGGTAATCAGATTATTGTTGAATAATTGTTGTTTCCCGGATCAGTTTCTTATACATATATATATGTATGAACTTAAAACTGGAAGATAACTCCTAAAGCCGGAGTGAAATTTTTGTCGACGTTTTCGAGCAGGACCGGAATGGCATTGGAGCCGTCGGATCTCAGAGGATTTCCATCTGTAGTTTCAAAAGCAGTATTATCTGCATTTCGTTTGAATGTATAGTAGTCTTTTGAAACAGACTTTGACATTAATGCATTTTGAAAATCGAGATAGATATTCAGTGACGTCCGTTTAAAATTGAACTTCTTGTCAATACGTACATCAAGTTGATTGAATGCAGGCAATCGTTCACTATTTAATTTTGAATAATCAGATACTCCTTGGCCTGTGATCGTATATGTTTTCTTCGATTCATCGAGATCATAAGGAGTATAAGGTGCTCCTCCTGATAAACGATATTTCAAACCAAGCTCCCAGCCTTTTTTGAATTTTTTACCTGCTATCAGCGAAACTAAATTTCTTGTATCCCAACTTGAGGCAACATATTTATTATTGAAACCGGAAAATTGAGAATAGAAAAATGTAAAGGAAGCTGTAACATAAAAATCCTTCTTTAACTTTTGTTGAACAAACAATTCAGTTCCGTAACTGCGACCTTTGCCCTGACTTGATACCGCCTCATTTCCTATCACACCAAAATCATTTCCGAGATTGGCCAGTGAGATTGCTGAAGCGCGTGATACAGGATAATTATCATACTTTTTATAAAATCCTTCTACTGTAATTCGGAGAGAACTTGTCGGAAGAATCTCGAATCCGCCGGCAAGGTGATCGCAGATTATATTCTGTGCTCTTGAATTTTCCAGATTGCCCAAACTGTTTCTATATCCCAATACAGTATACGACGGCATTTTAATATAACGACCAACGGTTGCATTGATATTTACTTGTGGCGAGACTGAATAAGAAGCTGTAAAGCGTGTAGAAAAACTTTCTTCAAAATAAATTTCTGTTACTGGAAAGCTATTAAAGTCAAGCCTTACTCCCAGCGTCATTGAAAGTTTTTCCTGAAACATTTTCTTACTGACCGATCCGAAAGCACCATACTTTATAAACTCGATGGCAGTATTAAATCCTGTAAATACCGCAGGAGAAATAACCGTTCCGTTAGAATCAAAGACTTCATTAGCGACCTTTGCAAAAAGATCATTATCATACTTTACATACTGAAAACTTGCGCCATAAGAGAACTTCCAGTTACGAATCAGTTTGTTGACATCAAGTCGAAGTTTATTTTCGATCTCATTGGAATTAGAACGAAAAGTTCGCTTACTCTCATTTCCGAAATCAGCATCGGCAAACTGATCTAGTTTGTTATTAAACATATTTCTGCTGATCGTAAGATTGTAATAACCGTTTTCAAATAAATGTTTGAGAGTAAATCCTACAGTATAATTCCATTGACTGATCGTTGGATAAGAACGGATGATATACTCCTTGGTTGCATCCGATTTTTTAGGAACTGCAAATGTAAACTCATCGATTGCACCTAGTCCAATCGCCGTTAAAGATGTTTTCTTATTGAATTTATGTGTGACCTTATATTGAAAATCCCAGTAGTTCGGCCGAATGGGCAAATCGATTAGCTGAAAAAAATATTGCAGATACGACCGACGCGCAGAAGCAAGGTACGTTGTCTTTTTGCTAATCGGACCTTCCATTGACAACGCTAATTCTGTACTGCTCAACCGAACGTTTCCTTCTGCCTTTTCAGGATTACCATCTCGCTGTCTTATCTGAAGAACTGAAGAAAGTACATTATCATATTTAGCTGCGAAACTGCTGGTAGAAAGCGAAACATCTTCGATAAAAGATACATTTAAAATTCCCTGTGGTCCGCCGCTACTTCCTTGTGTAGAGAAGTGATTGATCTGCGGAACTTCCACTCCATCCAGATAATATACATTCTCACTTGGTGCGCCACCACGGATGATAAGATCATTTCGGGCAGCATTTCCGCCGGTACCCCCAACACCCGGAAGAGCTTGAATCACTTTTGAAATATCATAATTGCCTCCTGCATTATTTCTGATCTCTTCTGCCGATAAACTTTGAATTGACAAAGGTGATTCCAATTGCTTACCAAATGTGGTTGCAGTAATATTTACTTCTTTCAGTTCTTGTGAGGAAGGTTCAAGCAGTATATTCAATTCATTTGAATTTCCTGTTGTGACTACAATGTTATATAGCGTCTGACTAACATAACCAAGTAAGCCAATTCTTATATTATATGATCCCGGGGGGATGTTTTCAATCTTAAAACGACCGTCAACATCGGTAACAGCGCCAATTTGTGTTCCCTCTATCTGCAAGGTGACACTGAATAATAGCTCTTGTGTATTCCTGTCTTTCACTGTTCCAAAAATCTCACCTGTACTTTGAGCATGTACTATATTTGATAACACAAAGAATGTGACTAAAAGAAATCGATTGATCATATTGGATGGCATAGAAACCTGAACAAATGTAGAAGAAAAAAGTTTGGACAATATTCCCACAATTCATGGGAAATTAACAAGAAAAGTTAACCTTTGCACTTTATGAAGTTCACGCTGATCGCTATTATTTCCATCTTTCTTATCTCCTGTTCTCAGGAGAATAAATCTTGTGGCGATTTTGACTTGAACCAAACATATGAACAGATCAAACTTCCCGTCGCGCTCAAAGAAATTTCGGGAATCACATTTTTAAGCAAGAATAAGATTGCCTGTGTTCAGGATGAAAAAGGAATTGTTTTTATTTACGATATACATAAGGATAAACTAAAACAATCTATCGATTTCGCCGGTGATAAGGACTATGAAGCAATTGCCAATGTAAATGATACAATATATGTTCTGAGAAGTAATGGGGATATTTATGAAATCGATAATCTTGAATCAAGCGAAGTCTCTTCGATTACACATCATACTTTTTTATCAAAAGTAAATAACTCTGAAGGGATGTGTTTCGATTCTAAACATTATCGTCTGCTGATTGCCTGCAAAGGCAAACCCGAAAAAGGAAGTGCAAAGAAATACCAGAAAGTTGTTTATTCATTTGACCTTTCAACAAAAACTATGTCAGAAGAACCTGTACTTGTAATAGATCCAACTTCTATTATAGAAATGGCTGACCAGTCAGCTTCAAATTCGTTTTTTGGGGAATCAAAGAATGTTGATCAATTTGATCCGGCTGAAATTGCCATCGATCCAAAAACAGGAAACTATTTTGTTCTTTCTGCTGTAGGGAAAAGACTTGCCGTTTTTTCGGAAAATGGTATGCTACTGTGCTCAGTAAATCTGAATCCTGACATTTACAAACAACCGGAAGGACTTGCTTTCAACTCAGAAGGCGATTTGGTGATCTCTGATGAAGGAAAAAATTCCAAAGGGAATTTGGTGGTACTGAAAAGGATTTCTAATCAATAACGAATAACGGATCACCACTGTCCTATATAAATATTTTCATATGAAAGTAATTTCCCGCATTCAAGCCGTTACTTTCAATTTTTCTTTTTTTGTTTGGCCAAAAAAAGAAACAAAAAAAGGCCACCACGCGCACCAAATCATTTGAAATCTTCGATTATTGGTTACATCCCTGATTCAACTTTTCAAATGATTTCGCGCAGCGCGTGGACTCCACGCACAAGAACTGCTTTATCTCTGATTCAAAAAGATGTATGTCAACAAAATGAGGGGGCTTGCTAGAAATTTATTTTGCGAACAGTTGGTAATAACGAATAGTGAATAAATGAAAAATGGAGGGTTTGGATGTGGCATACATATGGTAAATAGTATACGAATTCGAATCTCTAAATACGAACAAAAAAATTGAAACACATGAATAAATCAATCCACAAAAATCTGATTCTCGACCTTGGTGGAGTGATACTGGATATAAATTATCAGAATACGATTGATGCATTTAAAGCTATTGGGATTGAGCAGGCAGAGACTTTGTATTCACAGCAAAGCCAGAATCCACTTTTTGACTTGCTGGAAAAAGGAATGATAAGTGAAGGCGATTTTTTTTCTGAGCTTCGGAAGTTAAGTAAGACAGACCATAGTGACGATGTACTCCGCAAATGCTGGAATGCAATTCTTGTCGGACTGCCGGAGGAAAATCTGAAAACACTTTATGAACTCAAGAAGAACTACAGACTTTTTCTTTTAAGTAATACCAATTCAATCCACGAAAGTGAATACCGGAAGATGATCATCATGCAATACGGGTCATTTGTGTTCGATGATATTTTTGAAAAAATGTATCTCTCACATCATATTCATCTTCGCAAACCTTCAAAAGAGATCTTCGAATTTGTTCTCAACGACAGCCATCTGAATAGAGAAGAGTCTTTCTTTATTGATGATTCCAAACAACATGTTGAAGGGGCGAGAAATGCAGGTATTGAATCGATATTAATGCCGGGGGGGAAATTATTGAAAGATGTAGTTTAAAATTTTTAACACAGAGAAAAAGGAGAAAAAAAATTGAGGGAATAGAGATTGCTCTGTGTTCTCCCTTTTTTCTCCTCTTTCTCTGTGTTTAAAAAATCTAACTCAAAATCTCCTGACACAACTCCACCAATACACCATTTGTAGATTTAGGATGCAGGAAGCAGATCAATTTATTATCTGCGCCCTTTTTGGGAACATCCGACAATAATTCAAAGCCTAAATTTTTAAGTCGTTCCATTTCCTTTACTATGTCATCGGTTTCAAAGGCAATGTGATGAATACCTTGTCCTTTTTTCTCAATAAACTTTGCAATCGGACCGGAATCTGAAGTCGATTCCAGTAATTCAATTTTTGTTTCTCCTGTTTTAAAAAAAGATGTTGCAACATTTTCGCTTTCAACACTTTCAACTTTGTAATTTGAAATCCCTAACAAGGCCTCGAAAAGTGTGTTTGCACCTTTCATATCTTTGACGGCAATGCCAATATGTTCAACTCTTAAGATCATCTTGAAATTTTAGATATGTTCTGTTCTGGCATTTGGAATATTTATAGTGAAAGTCGTACCTTTGCCAACTTCACTTTCAAAACTAATATTTCCCTTCATTTTTTCCAAAGCATTCTTTACAATAAACAATCCTAATCCGGAACCTGTCGAATCAGGATGTCCGCGATAAAACATTTCAAATACTCTGTCACGAATTCCTTCCGGAATGCCATGACCATTATCGATTATCTGTAACTGGATTCCATTATCATGCTTCTCCACTTTGATCTTTACATGAGGACTATCCTGATTACAGTAATTGATAGCATTATGGATCAGATTTTGAAACACAGACAAAACCAACACTTTATCTGCTTTCAGTTCAAGTAAATGATCAATCTTCACTTCAAAATTAATACTTCCGAAATCAGGAAGATGCCGAAGTGAATGCAGAATATCCTGGACCATCGACATAATATTGATCTGTGAAAGTTTGCTCGTCCCTTTTCTTGTCCGCGCAAGTTCAATCAGATCGAGTAACGTCCTGTCAAGTCGTTTTACACTTGTCTCGATCATTGTAAAATACTTTTCGTTCAGCGGATCCGAATTTTCCAGCCGCGCAAGATTCACAATTCCCATTACACTGGCCAACGGACCTTTCAGATCATGTGATGCTTTATAGAAAAAAGTATCCAGCTCCTGATTGGTTTCTACCAGTTCCTTTTCTGTTTTCTTCCGGTCTGTAATATCTGTTTGTACTCCCCAGGTTCTTATCAGGCAACCATTTTCTACAACACCAATATTGTTATTCAACATATACCTGACAGCACCTGACCTGTCGAGTTCTTTAGATTCTGCATTGCTGATCCTGTAATTATTCAGGACAAAACTCTGCATCAGTTCGCGGGTGCGTTCTTCATCGAAATTATTTTCCATGTAATAAAAATCCCGGATGCGACGACCGATCAGGTCAGTGGAGATGTTATGTCCATACATTTTAGACATGAAATCGTTGCATTCAGTAATGATTCCGGTATCCAGTAAAAGATCTATTTGTTCAGACACGGGCAGATTGATCGGTATTGGTTGCCTGTATTCGGCACGCCAGATTCCAACTGCACTTTGATCAATGAACGTTTTATATCCCTCTTCTCTTTTCTTCAGTAGTTCTTCAATCTCTTTCAGACTTGTTATGTCAGTATAAACGATCATGCAACCATTTCTGGAACCATCTTCATCATAATAAGGAGATCCTACCAGTTGAACCCATACTTTTTTCCCATTTTGCTTTTTCATGACAGCTTCTGTCTTGATTGTGCGGCCTGACAAAAGATTTTCGAATTCATTACGAACTTCCTTTGCATTGATGATCGGTTCGAACAGCGCTTCAAAAAGCTGATTCTCCAATTTTTCTTTGGGTATATCTGAGATCCGGGTAAATCTTTCATTCACGAAAGAGATCAGATTAGATTTATCAAGATAAATAAGTCCATCGTTCATATTTTCGACCAGAGAAACATATCGTTGCTCCTGTTTCTTGATCTCTGACTGATATTCACCTTTCCTTTTCAGAATCTCTTCGGAAAGAAATGCGCCTGAGTACAAAGCAACGATTGCAATTGCGAATTCCGGTTTCCATTGACCTGAAAGAATCATCAGCGCCATTAAAAGTGTGGTGATGACGAAAATAAAGAACAAACTTTTGTAATATCGATCAAATACAAGGGAAAAAGTAAAAGTTGAGATCGATAAAGGCAAGAGTATTGTGATCTCAAAGTCCCGAACGTATGCTACATATGCTGCCCAGAAGTGTAAAAGAAAGATTGAGGCAGTAGTGAGATTCATAAAATTTCTTCTGTACCATTCAGAATAGAATGATAAAAAGTAATTTGAAGTCAATATCATTGAAACAGCAAGTCCGGATGTAAGAATATATCCATCATGATATGAAAATTCAAAAATGAAACCCAATAACGTGACGAAAATGGAGCTGAACACATTTAGCAAACGCAAATTCCGCATTTCTTTCTTGCGAATCTTATCGTTGAAGTTGGTTAGCATTTAATTTGGGGATCTATTGCGATCAAAATTATCAATTTTATCGTCGACTGAATTTCTGAATGGAATCTTTTGTAAGATTTGGTAAAATGTTATATCGTTTTAGCTTACTTCGGCAAAAAGGTTCGATATGTAGCATCATTTTTTTCATTTCATATCGTTTCGAAGACATATTTTGGAGAAAAGTTGACGTCCGATTTTGGAAATCTTCCGTCTTTTTGGTCAAAGAGGCAAAAATCAAATTGTTAATAACGTTGATTTTTTTTCGATATCGAAGCACATTTTTTTTTGTTCAAGAAAAATAATTTTAAAAATATTTTTTGTTGAATGCTCTGAACAATGCGCCAACTGCAGCTTTCAGGGCATCGTTGTTTTTTCAAAATAAATTTTTCGCAAATCAAAATCAAAAAAATGAGGGTCTCAGAAATCAACAATTAATTGTGCAAAAAAAAATCCCAAATGTTGTTGTAACCTTTTTTTATTTATTAAGTTTGAGTAGTCATTAAACAAACATAAAATTAAAAACTATGGCAAAAGCAAAAAAAGCAGCTAAGAAAAAAGTTGCGAAAAAAGCAGCAAAGAAAAAAGTTGCTAAGAAAAAAAAGTAAGCTAACGCTTCCCGCACTAAAAGCGGTTATCAAAAGTCCTTCGCTCTTCATGATCGAGGGACTTTTGTTTTAAAGACCATTCCATTTCCAATCCAAATTCTGCCGAATATGCTCCGCTGGTCAATTGAAATTATCCATCTCGATTTAAAATATACCTGGAAAATCTCGCGAAATGCAACAGATTTCAAGAAAAACATAATCGTAACGGTTACCGATGGAAATATTTCCGGCAAAGGAGAAGGTGCTCCGAATGTCAGGTATGGTGAATCTGCAGAAGCCTGTGTTGAAGAATTCAATCGGTTCGTTTCTGTTTTGAAATCAGATTCAGACCAGCTCACATCTATTCATAATGCAATAAAGTCCGTTTCTGTTTCGCATGCATTGTCTTTTGCTATTGAATCTGCCTGGTTTCATTTTCAATCTCTCAAGGAAAAGAAAACCGTCTCCGAACTTCTCAATATTCCAAATCCAGGTCCTATCTCCACATCTTACACCATTCCAATTATGGAAACCGGTGTATTGAAGAAATTTTTTCTGGAAAACAACCTGAATCGATTTCCTTACATTAAACTAAAGGTCAATGCAGATGATGCATATGACTCACTGACTGAGCTCACCTCATTTTGCAACCTGCCAATCATGGTTGATGCCAATGAAGCATTCACAGACGTTGAGAAGTGTATCCTGTGGCTTGAAAAAATAAAAAAGATCCCGCTTGTATTTGTTGAACAACCATTGCCGTCTGAGATGAAAGCAGAATCAGAATATCTGAAGCAACATTCACCTTTTATTATGATGGCCGACGAAGCTGTTACTGATTCGGCAGATTTTTCTGAACTGAAGAAATCATTTGACGGCATCAACATGAAACTGATGAAAGCCGGTGGATATGTCAATGGATTGCGATTGCTTAAAGAGGCCCGTCAGCATCAGATGAAGACCATGATCGGGTGTATGGTGGAAACTACTTTAGGAATTTCATCGGCGATGAACTTGTGTGCAATGACAGATTATGCCGACCTGGACAGTTTTATAATTTTGAAAGAAGAACCTTTTGGTTTGATAAAAGAAGAAGCCGGAATTCTATACCAAGTTCAAAGTTCAAGGTTCAAGGTTCAAAGTTAGCTTCGTAGTCACCAACGAAGCCAACTTTGAACTTTGAATTTTGAACTTTAAGAATAAATCACTCAAACTTACCTTTGGCACATTTTTCTAATTGAAGTTGTTTTTGAACTTCATGCCGGAAGGACCAACAATCGTAATTCTTACAGAAGAAACTGCCAAATTTACCGGCAAGAAGATACTTGCGGTTAAGGGGAACAGTAAGATCGATCAATTACGACTGGTCAATAAGAAAGTCATTGCTTTAAAAAGCTGGGGCAAGCAATTTCTCATCTGCTTTGACAAGTTTACTGTCAGAGTTCATTTCTTAATGTTTGGATCCTATCTGATCGATGCTGAAAAGGACAGAGAACCACGTCTTAGTTTAAAGTTCAGGAACGGTTCGATCAACCTTTATTCGTGTTCGATCAAAGTCCTGGAAGGAAATTACAAAGAACTCTATGATCTTTCAGGAGATCTGATGAGCAAGAAATGGGATCCGAAAAAAGCCAAGGCAAAGCTTAAAAATATTCCAGATGAAATGATCTGTGATGCTTTGCTGGAACAAGACATTTTTGCCGGACTTGGAAACATTATTAAGAATGAAGTTCTGTACAGAGTCCGGCTACATCCTGAATCTAAGACAGGAAAAATTCCTGATACCAAACTTAGAACTCTGATCAAAGAATCCAGAAACTACAGTTTTGAATTTCTGAAATGGAAAAAGAAATTCGTGCTGAAGAAACACTGGCTTGCACATACTAAAAAGACCTGTTTAAGATGCAATCTTCCTTTTACTAAAAAGCAAACCGGAGTTAAGAAACGAAGGAGTTTCTATTGTGAGAATTGTCAGAAACGATATAAATAATGCTAGTCAAATTTTTTCTTGATATAATCAACTAAACCTGTCTCTTCCAGTCCTTCAATATCGCTGAGTTCAAGTTCAAGAGCTTTTGTACTTAACTGGATTTCGAGTAGCGAAACAATAAGAGAAGCTGTAAAGAGTATCAATGAAACCGCGAATGAAAATTTGGCAAGTTCCATATGGCCTGAATAAATCAGAAACATTGTAACAATGGCCAGTAAAATACTTAATGAACCCAGAAATTGCATGTTCTTGATCAATCGAAGTCTGTATCTCAGACTTTTTATCTGGCCATGAATGACGACATTCCTTTCATTTGCATTATAACGTTCATGCAAATTTCTGATCCGGTTAGAAATTGCCAGAAACCTGTTTCCATAAGCAAGCATGATCAAACTGATGGCCGGAAAAAGTAAAGCAGGGGTGTTGATGCTGATTTCCATGGGTTCGGAGTTGTGATTTGGTGAGATGATGATTCGAAATTAGTAAATAGAAATTAGAATAATGGCGCTTATTTATTTCCCGCAGAGATGCGCAGAATTCGCAGAAAAACCGCAGAGATTCCTGCGGAATGTAAATATTTATTTTTGTCTAACACAACAAAAAAAATCTGCGGTTATTCTGCGTTGTCTGCGTTTTCTGCGGGAAATATTTCTGTCTTTAAGAGTCAGAAGTTTTTTACTGTGATGGATATATTACTGTTCCGACCTTTGTCATCACTACATGAAATCTTTACCTTCCCTTCTTCAGGAATGAAAAAAACATCTTCGCCGGCATTTGCGGCCTTATAAAAGCGATCATTTATATACCAGAAGATCTGACTCACATCATTTGAAACAGTTGCTGCTAATAATAACTGTGGCGGATGTTTTTCGTCGCGTTCAACAGTGTATTCTTTTTTATTCAACAGAGAGGTTATCCGCGGTTCGTGCTCAGAAAAAACTCTTTCACATTTAGGATTGTGAGGTGGAATTTTACGGTATGAAATTTTTTCAGATTCGTAATAAGAAATGATGTCGGGATTCAGATTCGGATATTCTGCAGTCTTAAAACCATTTTCAGGAAGACAGGAGGTGCAATAGGAGAAAGAAGAATCTGCTGTAATAAATACTTTCTTCAGATGATTACACCTGACAACAGAGGTTACTTGCGGGATATAATAGTCAATCACACGGTTCGTACAATTCTCTTCAGGGAGAAGACCTGTTTCGGAACACACTAACCGAAAATCAAGTTCGGCCGGTGGAATCAATCTGCTCTTTCCTGAATTGTAATCAATCGTATTGAAAAGTTCAAACAAAAGTGGTGTGGCCATTTCTGCTCCTGTGAGTTCCGGAACTCCTTCTCCGGAAAAATTTCCTATCCATACACCAATGGTATAATCACTATTGAATCCAATGCTCCATGCATCTCTCCTTCCATATGACGTTCCCGTCTTCCATGCGATCTTTGGAAGATGCATGGCAGAACTTGCAACTTCTGCCGGCATTTCAGGGCGGTTCACTTGCGATAATATATCAGCTGTCATATAAGATGCAGAAGGGGTCATCAATTGTACCGGTGCATTAATTGTATCTGACTTCAGATAATGCGGGCGGAAAAATTTTCCGGCGTTTGCATACGTACTGAAAAGCGCCGTGAGTTCTTCAAGTTTTACACCGCATCCACCCAATATAACTGACAATCCGATCGAACCTTCAGAATGCAACACTTGTCCAAAGCCGGCAAGTTTCATTTTATCTGTAAGGGATTTCAGTCCGATCATATTCAGCGTTTTCACCGCCGGAATATTCAGTGAGTTGGCTAAAGCATGTTCAACAGTTACATTGCCATTGAATTTTGAATTGTAATTTTCAGGTGCATAGCCATCATAGTTCACAGGAACATCAGCGATCATTGACTTTGGCGTCAACAATCCATCGTCAAATGCAATTGAATATACCAAAGGCTTTAAAGTTGAACCCGGCGAGCGGACAGCTGTCACTCCATCGACCTGTCCACTGTGTAACATATCATTGAAATCAGATGAACCCAGATAAGCTTCTATTGAATGCGTTCTGTTGTTCAACACAACAACAGCAGCATTGTAAATTCCATAACCGTGTAGTCGCTTTGAATAATTCGATGCGATCTGATTCAATTGTTGCTGATGGTGAAGATTGATCGTTGTCTTTACAATGGGAAGATCAGGATACTGAACATGCATCCGTAAAGAAAAGTGGGGAGCCAATCGCGGGAGTTCTGAACGTTTTGCATCGATGGGCTCTTTCAGTGCATCTTCAATCAATTCATCAGAAAACAATTTATCATGCTTCATTCTGCTCAACCATTTGTTTCTTGCCTTTACAAGTTCACCTGTGTTTGCACCGGGTCGTAAAGTACCCGGTCGGTTTGGAATGATTGCCAGTGAAACTATCTGAGCCAATGACATCTTATCCGGATTCAGGCCAAAATAAATGAGCGATGCTGCTTTAATTCCTTCGATGTTTCCACCGTAAGGAACAAGATTGAAATACATATTCAGAATCTCTTCTTTGGAATATTTCCATTCAAGTTGAAATGAACGGAACATCTCAGTGAATTTATTCAGATAAGTTCTCTTCTGTGGATATAACAAACGCGCAACCTGCATGGTGATCGTACTGGCACCGGAAGTTCGTTTTTGGTAAACAATATTGTTGAACGCTGCACGTATAATTGCAACAGGATTCACGCCGAAATGATAGTAAAAAAACCGATCCTCTTTATATAAAATTGCCTTACGTAATTGTTGATTGATCTCTTCCGATCGAACAAGCATGCGCCATTTCTCATCGTCACTTAAAAAAGCATACATTAAAGTGTTGTCTGCTGCGAGAATCTGCTGCGAATATGGAATTTTTTCACGGACAGGGAAAATTATATTCATCAGAAAGAAAAGGAAGAACATACCGAATGCGGTCAGGAGAATGAACTCTCCCCAACCGGCTAACTTTCTGATTAGTTCTTTCCTTTTTATCATCCTCTTTAGGTCAAAGGTCAAAGGTCAGGCAACATTCGACAGTCTGCTCACTGCACTAACCTTTGACACTTGACCTTTGACCCCTTTTCAGAAACTATCGCACAATTATCGTCTGCGCCCCATGGTACGAATGATACTCTCCATTATACATTGCATCGGCAGATACCGGTCCCATTTTAAATGTTCCTGTTGAAACGGCTCTGACCAGATAATAGAATGATCTCGGTTTTGGTTCTGCGTGAGTGAAGAAAGTGATCCTGTCATCACGAACATCCAGATAATCTTCGAATGCCTGATCTTTGATCCAGTTCATATCTGCTACTTCTCCAATCCTTGAATTTTCAATTTCAAAACCTGCGGGAAGTATATCGGCAAGAGCGATGTTCTCAACTTTCGAACGCTCCATATTTTCCAATGTAAGTTTCACTGCGATCAGATCACCTTGTTTTACATTCGAAGGATTGATCGGCTGACCAAATCGGTTGAAGAATGATTTTCTTGCTTTTATGAATTTGTCTTCTTCTTTCACATCACCTTTTGCATTCATACCACTGACTTCTCCGAAATAATACAATTTACCATTTCCGGTAATATTGACATTGATATTTTTCCCGGCAATTCCTTTCTTTAAAACCAATTCAGGTCCGTTGAAATTACCTATTGTCTTTCCATCGGCCGTAATAGTGGCTGTAACTTTGTCCTGAGAAATTCTCCGCATGAATTTTCCTAATGCAAGGAATGAATATGCCGCTTCCTGAGTATTCAGGTAATCGGTTTTGTTCAGTTGTTGTGAAAGATGACGAACCATAATTGGGATCTGGATGTTATCCGGATCTACATCAAGAAGAACGTTTAAAGCAAGTGCTTCATCACGCAGATAAGAATAGAAACTTCCGTCGAATGAATGTTTCGACTTTTCTCCGTCAAATGATTTAGGAAGAAGCTGCTCGTATGTTTTTCTTTCACCAATTGCCAGATATGTACAGGCAAGCATATACCTAGAATCAAGAGCAAGCATTTCGATCTGCGATTTATAGAAATTCATTGAAGCAATGTCAGCCTTACCATACAAAGCAAGTAAGTACAAAGAATAAATATTTTCTTTCTTGTAGATCTTCTTGATCTTTCCAACATTCATATAGTCCCAATAGTAATAATCATTCTCTACCTGATGTTCTTTTACTTTCTGTCCCATATAAGCTAAACACCGGTTAATGATTTCCTGATTCACTTCATAACCTGCTTTCTTTGACTCTACAAGGAAATGAGTTGCATAAGCTGTTCCCCACCAGCTTTCATACGTTCCGCCCGGCCAGTAGCTGAGTGAACCATTGTACAATTGCATTCCTTGTAGTTTTACAATTGCAGCTTGTACATTCTGAACCGGACTCTGTCCGCGATTATTTGCAAATTGCATGTTCTTTACAAGTTCAGAAAAATAGATCTGCGGGAAGGCTGTTGAAGTTGTCTGTTCAACACAACCGTACGGATAACCGATCAGATAACTGAGTTGTTTTCCAAGTCGCATCATCGGATTTGCACTTATGGTTAAAGTTGCAGATGCAGAAGAAGGAATAAATTCATGCTGCAAAGAAATGGCTCCTGTTCCTGAGATTTCTCCATCCAGACTTTTCTTAACCAAAGTAGTTGCAGGACGAATTGTAATATCAGTACTGTCGGTAAACGTTTCGTTCATTGCAGTCACCGACACTACAATTTTCCCTACTCCCATTGCTAAAGGTGCAACAATAGAAAATGTAACTTTCTTTTCACTGTTCGCAGGGATCACACAATCTTGTTTTGCCGGGCCATTGATCGATAATGATCCTGTAACTTTTACCAGTGCACTTGCATTCGCAGGTTTGTTTGTAGTATTCGTAAGTGTAACCGGCATGACAAGTGAATCACCAGGTGACAGGAAACGCGGAATCGACGGACTGATCACAATTGGGTCTGCAACTTTTATGTGCTTATCGCTGCTTCCAAATGAACCTGCTTTATAGGCACAAGCCATTACTCTAAGATCACCGGAAAATTGAGGAATGTCTATCGAATAAGATGCTTCTCCTGCTGAATTAGTTTTCATGATTCCACTCCAGAGTGATACCAGCTTCACGCGTTTATTTGTCAACGGATTCACCCGTTTATCCATTGCCATTGCCATCTTCATATCCATATCACCTCCAGTAGAAGAACGGCGAAGCTTCAGATCCGGTAAAAGAGATGCATACACATCATAACCATCAACCATCAATGCTTTCTTCTGATAAAAATAATTGTATGGATCTGGAGTAACGTATCTGCGAAGTGCAAGTATTCCTTCATCCACAACAGAAACCGTAAATTCGGAATTAGGAACGCTCTTCAATTTGATCGTCTGCTTTGTGCGGCTTCTTGAATTTGCAACGCAATTAATATCTACTGCCAAACGATTACTTGCACGTTCAACTTTTAGCGGAAGAAATCCATGAGCCACTGTCAAAGGAATTGAACCATCATCAACCGGTCTGAATAAAGTCGCTGTTACATAAATATTAGGCAGGTAATTTTCCTTCAGAGGTAATTCAATAAAGCATGAACGATTTTCTGTTTTTAAATAGCGGGTTTCAATGACCTTGTCACATTCAACAGTGATCAGAACTTTTCCGTTGAAAGGCGTCTTAAAGATCAGCTTTGCCTTATCGCCTACTTTATACGCTTCTTTGTCAGCCTGAATATCAATCTGCCCTTCCGTATTCACTTCAAAAGAAGTATTGTTTGTGAAGCCCCATCCATATGCATAAAACTGACTTGAAACATAACGGCTACTTCCGGGTTTCTGAATTCTTATTTCATATTCTCCTGATTCACGAGGAACATAAGAAAAATTATGTCCTGATGCAGGAAGAGCGATCACCTGATCAGCAAGCAAAACTTCTTTCTTCTTGGAAATGTAATGATATCTGCTACCATACGAATCTCTCTCCAACGATGAATACCAGTCATATCTTACGATCTGTACTCTGGCTTCTGTTGCAATACTTTTTCCGTCCTTATTGGTAGCAATTAATGGAATAATAAATTTCTCACCACGATTCACATAGTAATCATTCATCTTTATTCCGAAAAATTCTTTCTGAGTAAAAATCGGAAACGATACTGCACGATTTACCGGACGACCTGTTTCATCAGTAACGGTTGCAAATGCTTTTACAGAAAGTAATCCCTGATCACTCCACTCTTCAGGAGCAGTGAAAACTTCTGTTGCATTCCCTTTTGCATCAGTTTTACCCTGACGTAATCCACCTGTTTCAAATGGTGAAGCATTTTCAGTCTTAATGCTGAAATTATATTGCGGAAAACTTTTACTGTAAAAATTACCACGATCAACCGTAAACTGCAATTCGTAATTCCTATCGCTTGCCGGGGGACCAAACATATTTGTTGCTGTAATAGTTGCTTTCAAACTATCGCCAACAAACATTTCAGTTTTTGTCAATGCAAGTTTAACATCAATTCTGTCCGGCATAAATTCTTCGATGGAAATTTGCTTTGAATTAAGCAGGACATCATTTGCTGAAAATATTTCAGCAGAATAACTTCCTGTCAATGCAGCTTCAGGAATAAATATTGAAGTTTCATAAGCTCCTTCTTTATTCAGTTTCCCACGAATGGTTTTAAATTCCTTTCCATCCGGTGCAATGAGTTTGATCTTCACAGGAACATCTGTCAATGCTTGCCACTGTTCTGTTCGGATCACTGTATTCAAATGGATCGTTTCGCCCGGGCGATAAATATCACGATCGCCATAGATGAATGCCATCAACTGCGACTCATTTACTCTTCTTCCACCGACTTCAAAACGTGAAGCATCGACACGCGTATCAGAGAAGAGTACGTAATTAAAATCTTTGTCGATAGAAGCCGTAACCATAGAAGGTACAAATCCCTTTCCTTTTGATTTCAGGTCTTTGAAAATTGCGATTCCATCACTGCCGGTTTTTACAGTTGCTATTGTCTGATTATTTGTACTCACAAGATTTACAGCAACACCACTCATTGCTTCTGCAGTCTTGATTGAGTTTGCAAAAACAAAAACTTCATTGTCGACAGCTTTAACGATCAAGCCAATATCAGAAACAGAAACAAGTTTTGTTGCTTTCACCCATTGATCTTTCGATGATGATGCTACGACAACATAAATTCCTTTGTAAGTTGAAACATCATCAAAAGACAAGTTGAGTAAATGAATTCCATTTAACACTGCAAGGTCTTTCGTTTCATAAACACGATCAACGATCTTGTTTGCATACCTTTCAATGTCATATGTATTGTAAGAAACTCCTGAATTCATGTATTCACCTTCGTCGTCATAATAGCCATCGCTATATCTTCCTGTACGCAGATAATGCTGAATGTTATTTTCAAAAATGCGGTAGATCTGCACATTTACTTTTGGCATATTCACAACATTCAATGCAAGGTTTCGTGTACCTTTTGAAGTCATATAAATTCCCTTCTGATTTACAAAAGAAATTGCCGGCTCCATTTCTCCGAACGAAACCTGAGTACTGTATTTACTTTCAAGATTTCCACCAAGAAAACCTTTCAGCTTTTCGCTTATGTCCAGTCTGTAATTTGAACCACTCACAAACGGACCATTAATATAAAATCCGCTGAACCCTTCTTCAACAGTAAATTTTATTGCCGGATCGAATGAAATAGCGGCTTGAGCAGTTGAAAGATCGATCGACTGTGTTGTAAAAATATGAATGCGTGCCTGGAGATCTTCGTATTCTGCTACTGCATCTGTGATCTTTAATTTGTCAGGCGAAGGAATTGACAATGATTTTTCGAAAGCAGTTGTCGTCATATATTTACTATCAACCATCCGCAGACCTTTTTCTATCACAAATTTCAAAGGCAGTTGTTCAGCTACTTCAGGAGAAAGATTATCAATAACCACTGTGATCACTTCACCGGGTGCAGACGTTTCCATCTGATATGCTGTAAGAGCATCTTTCATTGTGATCTTCAGCAATGACGACAACATTGTCGGGTCTACTTTATAATTGAACTCTATTGAAATTTTCAAAGCAGCTTTTCCCGGATGATTTGCAGATGCAGCCCAATACCCATTTGCATTGGTCATCTGTAGATAAGGTGTGTGAAAAGCGATCTTACCATCATTCACTTCAAAAGCATTCCCTGCTTTTTTCGCTAACGACTTCTGAAGTTGCATCGTATAATCTGTTGCAGCTGCAAATCCCACTGAAGGTGAGAAAACCAACTCAGATGCAGAAGTCCACCGGAACTTTCCGGCAACCTCAGGAGTGAATTTTATAAATGGAATGGTGTCCCACGATTCTAAAAGCGAATCAGCAACAATCGGCCGGTTAAAAGTGAAAACTAAATTTTGCTGCAGCTGCACTTCCTCACCGAAATTCCTCGAACTGATTTCAATTTTATTCCGGTTTGAACATGAGACTAGCACGGCAAAGAGAATTACAATGCCAATTTTAGAAATGGTTTTCATATGTGTGGTTGGGGTTAGCTTTTGCAAAGCGAAGTACGATAAAATCTTGAATAGAATGAATTAAATTGAACAGAGAACGGTGGATTTTGACCTATATTTTTAAGTAAACCAAATTATTACCTGTCTGCCTAATATCCAAAAAGATTCCTAAAGGAATGACAGTCTAACCGTTTATATTTGCTGAAAGGGATGAAAAAGAAAAGTGCGTCTTTGGTGCACTTTTCTTTTTCATCCCTTTCAGCAATATCGCCAATCTACGATCGTCATTCCTTTAGGAATCTTTTTGGATTTTGGTCACTATTCTAAAATGCACAAGTTCAATTTTCCCGTTCGTTTTTTATTTTTCAATACTTACCTCGATAGCCAATTCTTTCAGTTGCTCATCTGAGATCCGGGAAGGTGAATCAATCATCACATCGCGTCCTGAATTATTCTTCGGAAAAGCGATATAATCACGGATAGAATCAGAGCCACCGAACAAAGAACACAACCTGTCAAAGCCAAAAGCTAATCCGCCGTGAGGTGGAGCTCCGAATTCGAAAGCGTTCATAAGGAAACCGAATTGTGCTTGTGCATCTTCAGGAGTAAAACCAAGAATGGAAAACATCTTGCTTTGGAGTTCCCTATTGAAGATACGGATCGAACCACCACCGATCTCCACACCATTGATGACAAGATCGTATGCATTGGCGCGGACTTTTCCGGGATCAGTATCTAACAAAGAAATATCTTCCGGTTTAGGTGAAGTGAATGGATGATGCATGGCATGCCAGCGTTTTGCATCGTCGTTGTACTCAAGTAATGGAAAATCCAGAACCCATAGCGGACGGAAAACATTTTTATCGCGAAGCCCTAAACGGTTTCCCATTTCAAGACGCAATTCGCTCATTGCTTTTCTCGTCTTCGAATCATCGCCTGCAAGGACTAAAATTAAATCACCGGGAGCTGCATTGCATTTTTCTGCCCAGACTTTCAGATCTGTTTCAGAATAAAATTTATCGACTGAAGATTTTAAAGTTCCATCACCATTGTATCGAAGATAAACCAGGCCGGTTGCTCCTATCTGCGGACGTTTCACCCAGTCTGTAAGTTCGTCGAGTTGCTTGCGTGTATAAGATGCACAGTCTTTCGCACAAATAGCGATCACCGATTCTGCATCGTCAAACACTTTGAAATTTTTTCCTGAAGTTGCAGATTTGACATCAACAAATTTCATTTCAAAACGGATATCAGGTTTGTCATTTCCGTAATCGCGCATGGCCTCCGCAAATGTCATGCGTGGAACTTCACCAAGCTCAACATTTTTCACATGCTTGAATAAGTGAAGAATCATTCCTTCGAATGTATTGAGAATATCTTCCTGCTCGATGAAACTCATTTCACAATCGATCTGAGTAAATTCAGGCTGACGATCAGCGCGAAGATCTTCGTCGCGGAAACATTTTACGATCTGATAGTACTTATCCATTCCTGCAACCATTAGGAGTTGCTTGAATGTTTGTGGTGATTGCGGCAATGCATAGAATTCACCGGCATTCATTCGTGAAGGCACAACAAAATCACGAGCACCTTCGGGAGTTGATTTGATAAGCACCGGTGTTTCCACTTCAATAAATTCCTGGGCGTTAAGATAATTTCTTGTCTCTGCAGCCACTTTTGCACGTAGCAACAAAGCTTCTTTCACAGGATTTCTGCGAATATCTAGATAGCGATATTTCATTCTGATGTCGTCGCCACCATCAGTATTTTCTTCAATTGTAAAAGGCGGAGTTTGCGCTTTATTTAAAACAACAACTTTGTCAACGATGATCTCAATTTCACCTGTCGGAATATTGAGATTTTTATTACTTCGTTCAGCAACTTTTCCTGTCACTTGCAAAACAAATTCTCTTCCGTACGAACGCGCTTCTTCACAAATTGCAGCATTGGTTTCCATATTGAAAACTAATTGAGTGATGCCATAGCGATCGCGAAGATCAATGAAAGTCATTCCACCGAGATTCCGTGAACGCTGAAGCCAGCCGCAAAGAGTTACATTTTGTCCGATGTGCTGCATTTTGAGCTCACCGCAGGTGTTGGTACGAAGCATACTTTTGGTTGTGAATTGCGAATTTAGGAAAAATAGTGAGTAGTAAGTAGTGAGTAGTAAGTAGCACAACTTTCAAAATTCTAAAATTTGCCATTTATCTGCCTTAATACTAATTGGTTAACAAACCCTTTAAAATCTATTTTAAAAGTTTAGCACTCAAACCAATCCGAAATCCGAAATTCGAAATCCGAAATAAATCATTCAAATAAATGGTATTAGATAACACCCCCGAACATTTCATGCGTGAAGCCTTAAAAGAAGCGCAACTTGCTTTTGATGCTGATGAAGTTCCGATCGGCGCAGTGGTCGTGCATGGAAACCGGATCATTGGTCGCGGACATAATTTAACTGAACGATTGAATGATGTGACTGCTCATGCAGAAATGCAGGCCTTCACTGCTGCAGCAAATTCTGTGAATGGAAAATATCTGACAGATTGTACTCTTTATGTAACAATAGAACCATGTGTAATGTGTGCCGGTGCTTCGTACTGGACACAGATAAGTAAAATTGTTTATGGTGCGAGAGATGAGAAGAGAGGGTTTCAGAATATTTCAACTTCTATTTTACATCCGAAGACGGAGTTGGTAGGTGGAGTTATGGAAGATGAATGCAGGGGGTTGATGCAGGAGTTTTTTCGCTCGAAACGGTGAGTCGTGATTGGTAAGAGGTGAGTAGCAATGTATTTTTGCTTATAAGTATTTATTTCATTTTACCTATTGATAGTATGAATTCGCCAAATACTGGAATTTGGAATACTATTTCATTGTTACATTTGAATAAATTGTTTGAGATGAAAAGAATTTGTTTGATGATTTTTTTATTGTGGAGTGCACCCGCTTTTTCACAAGACACTTTTTTTAGAAACATTTAATCTTCAAAACAACGGGCAAGCTTTTTTCATGAAACAAACAGAAGACGGAGGTTTTTTCTAATTGGAAATGATTTATTCCCTGCAAGTTATTTTTATACAAAAACTGATTCCCTTGGAAATATCGAGTTCAGCAAAGTTATTGCCGCAAGTGAATCATGCAGAATCAATGATATGATCACTATAAATGGTACAAATATTTTACTAGGATATGATAATGATGGAATTTTTTTTATGACAAAGATCGACTTTGATGGCAACCCTCAATCCATAAAATCATTGACTTCCTCTCAAGGAGCTGATCTAAGATTTATTGATAAAACAGACTCAACCATCCTTTGGACAGCCAATTTTAGCTTACCACTTTATAACAATGTAATTATAGCCAAAACGGATACAGCAGGAACTTTTTTATCTGGCCAAATTTTAACGAATACTAATTATCTTGGAACATACGATTTTGTGAGTCTTGGTAATGATGGGTTTTATTTACTTGGAAGCATATATGATAATACTCTTTTTATCTCATTTACTTCAGTAGTAAAATGTGACATGTCGGGAAATATAATTTGGAGTAAGCAATATGATCTGATTTCACAGGGAAAAATTAGTGCTGACAAGACCATTTATAATGGGATGATTATATGTTCTGATATTCGTGATTCAATTACAAATAAGACTGTTTTATTAAAAATTGACTCAATTGGAAATATAGAATGGAATAAGGTCTACTCGACACCACTTCCAGGAAATATCACTCAAACAAAAGTAGTAAGTGTACCTGAAAGTGGTTATGCGGTTTCCGGCTGTATAGATGAATCATTTGGCAAATATGCCTTTTTGTTTAAGACAGATCTTTCAGGAAATATTCAATGGGCAAATAAATATGAAGGATCGTATGAATACGTTCACAGTATTTGTGTAACATCAGATTCTGGATTTGCATTGAGCGGTTCAACTAATGGATTCGGAGGCTCGAGCACTGGCACAACAAGCTTTTTAGGAAAAACTGATTCATTAGGACAACTTGGTTGCTTTGATTTAACTTTAGTTATCGATACAAATTCAATCCAAATCAATTCAACAAACATAAGTTTTACATCCTCTCCTTACACACTCGTAGGTACAGTACGTACATTTCCTTCAACAACAGATGACACTGGTGTCTTTCTTTGTTCGTCTACGTTAATAACTTCGGAGATAGAAAAACCATTTTCTACAATTTATCCAAATCCAATTCATGATAATGCCACACTAGTACTTTCGCAAAATGAAAGTTATACGTTTATTGCCTATGATGTTTTTGGGAAATCAACTTTCGAGAAGAAGATAAATTCTATAAAGTCGGAACTCGATTTCAGTCAGCTCCCAAATGGAATCTACTTCTACCAAATAAGCAATTCAGAAAATAATTTTACAGGAAAATTTATTGTTGCGCATTAAATGGAGTGTGAGTTTGAGTGTGGAGTGTGCAGTACTCGCTTTCAAATAATCCAGCTCGCGTGACCCTTGACCCTTGAACTTTGACCTAACTAAATTTAAAGCGACGACACAATCCCTACCGACTTCTTATGCGCAATATCCAGCAGCGCTTGTTGCGTCAAAGGTTTTTCAAGTTGTCCGGCTACAAAAGTATTTTCAAAAATTTTCTTCAAAGCATCAGGCTTATTGAAAACGGACAGGACAATGATCTTAGATTTTTTTGTGATGAAATCAGGAAGTGTTTTGAATTCTTCTACGAAATCATAACCACTCATCATTGGTAAATGCATGTCAAGAAAGATCCAGTCGGGAGCATATTCCGGTTTGGTGCATTCTTCACGTAAAATTCTGATGGCTTCTTCTCCTGTGCCACTGATCATGATATCAGCGACAAAATTTGTTAACTGCATCAATCGACGATTTACCAATACATCGATCTCACTGTCGTCGATAATTAATGCACGTTGAAAATAAAATCCGGTTGATGCCATTTGTTTGTTTAACCGGTTAAAGATACCAAATTCTTCGTGAATTGTGAATCGTGAATTGCGAATCGAAAAAAGCTATGAACAGAGAGTGTTGGTAATTCTTGTGATTGGTAAGTGGTGAGTAGCATCGGCTACAGGATTTGAAAATATTTTCATTAATCAAAACAGAAAGAGGTCATTGGAAATTCCCAACAACCTCTTTCTGTTTTATTTTATAAAGAAAGTAAACGTTTAGTAACTGATGCTAATCACCACTTACTATTTACTACTTATTCAAATGTTAATAGCATCCAACACCGGTTTATTCAACGGCTTGTTAAGAAACTTGTAAACGTAACGACTTTGATTAGCGCGGTTCAGATCTTTGAAACTTTCTGAAGTGGAAAGCATGATGATCTTTGATTTACCTTTCACTTCTGTCTGAAGTTTGTCGAACTCTTCCAGAAAAGCAAAGCCATCCATTCCCGGCATCATGATGTCAAGAAAAATAACGTTGGGAAGTTTGTCGGGACTCGTTGCTAACTTTCTCAATTCTTCCAATGCAGCTTGCGCTGACTGATGAACATAAACGTTCGATGCGAATTGCTCATTCTCCAGTAACTTTTTGTTGATGAAATTATCTAACTCATTGTCATCAATCAACATCACTGAAGGGTAACGTGTTCCTGAACTCATACATTCGGTTTTTTTAGACGAATTCGGTTTACGTTGTGGGGGGCGAATTGTTACAAGCCTGCGGCTTGGTGAGTAGTAAGTGGTGAGTGGTAAGTGGCACAGCTTTCAAATTGAAAGTGTATTTCTAAAATTCAGATCGTAATTGGACAAAAAAAAAGAAGCAAAGGCCCAGTTTTGCTTCTTTTAACAATACATGAAATTATCTTTGATAGTTATTCAAACGTCCTGTCTTGGTTGCCGTAATTCGAATTGCGGATTTGACCTTTGACCTTTGACCTAACTTTTTTCTTTTCGATTTTTAATTTTAACTTCTCTTCTAACGCCGTTTAGTTAAAATCGTTACACTCGACATTAATATACCACCGTGACAGCGCCAATCTTGCCTTTGGACTCCAGTCCTTTAGCGAAAACTTGCACCACTTAAGTGCCGGTTTCGACGGGTTCGCCCTGGTATTTTCCATCCCACTGATTTTTTGCAGTGGTCGATTCAAAGATCACAGTTCCCCAACGATTGTATATCAACAAATGGTAATCCTGAATACCTTCGCCTTTCACACCAAACATATCATTCAGGCCATCACCATTCGGAGTGAATGCTGATGGAATGTAAATGCTCAATGGTGGAATTACCTCTGCATAATTGGAAGTACTACGAATAGTAGTGTCGCCTTTTTTATAACCGGTGACACGGTAGATCTTATTGTCTAAGACATTTTGCGCTCGTCCTTCTCCGATAAAAGAAAGCAGAAGAGCTCCAATTGTAACGATGCGTATTAGTGTGTTCATGTTCATATTAAAAAGGTTACATGCAAATTAAAAATATAGCACCTCCGCGCGGGTTACATGGCCCTTGGTCCTTGCAGTTGTAAGAAAAATGCCTTTTTGTTGTATAAACGCAGAAAATCGCTAAAATCGGCCCGAAATTTTGGAATAAATTGATGTCTTCATAAAATTGAGGGAAATGTGTTGTAATTTTGCACTCAAATAATCTTATAAATATGCCTTATCCGGAATATATCTGCGCTCCAATGCGCGATGAGTTAACAAGTGTCGGCTTTCAGGAACTAAAAACCCCTGAAGATGTCGATAATTCTATCCCAAACAGTGAGGGAACAGTATTATTAGTAATGAATTCAGTTTGCGGCTGCGCTGCAGGAACTGCCCGTCCGGGTGTCCGTCTTTCATTGAATGCCGGTAAAAAGCCATCAAAACTGATGACCGTTTTTGCAGGACAGGATCTTGAAGCTACTTCACAAGCAAGAAAATATACTTTTCCTTATCCGCCTTCATCACCGGCAATTGCTCTGTTTAAAGATGGAAAATTAGTACACTTTATAGAGCGTCATCATATCGAAGGCCGCAGCGCAGAAATGATCGCTGAAAATTTGAAAATGGCTTTCGACGAGTTTTGTTGAGTGATTCTTTTAACACAGAGAACATAGAGGAAAAAAGGGAGAAAAAGGAGAATTGTTTGTTCTCTTTTTTTCTCCCTTTTTTTCTTAGTGCTCTCCGTGTTTAATTTTTTTAAGCGTTAAAATTTTTTTAAAACAGATTGTATCACTACTTACTTCTTCCCAAAATACTCCGGATACTTCGCCTCTATCGGACCATTGATCACACGATAAACTTTTTCTTTTAAAACATCGAGATCATTTTCTGTTAACCCGATCGTAGGAATCGGATCGTGCAAGATCACATGTGCAATACCGGGATGACCAATGCGACGATAAAAATCATCCGGCAGCAAAAGCCAGTTATTCATAAAAGTAATGGGAACGATCGGAACTTGTTTTTCTATTGCCAGTCTGAACGGTCCGTTTTTAAACCGACCCATAACCGGTCCCGTGTGATGAATTGTCCCTTCAGGAAAAAGAGTGATGCTGATCTTTTTCTCCAGATCGGAGGCCGCCCTGAGAAATGCCCGATGCGAATCTTTCCGGCTCTTTCTGTTTACAGGAATATTCATCCGGTCGAAAAAATGTCTGAACAATGGCACCCGGCGTAATTCTGCTTTCCCCATCGTATGAAAATAGACAGGTATTGATATGTAAATCAACATGATATCCAAATACGACGTGTGATTTGGACAAAATACATACGACTTATTCTTATCCAGCTTAGAGCTTTTTTCAATCTTATAAAAGATCCCAACCGGCCAGATGATCAGGTGAGCCCAGATCTTTTTTAGCGTAAAAACATATTTAAACCAGCTTTTGCTCCTCAAAAGGATAAAAAATACCGGAAAAAAAATAAAAAAAGTGATTACGGCATTGGTGAAGAAGAGTGATCGCCACAGCCACTGAAAAGGAAAAAGGAGGTATTTTACTATATTTTGCAGAATTTTACACTTTTATTCATGCGAAGGTAGTTAACCAAAACCGATCTGAGGTTAACACAGGTTCATTTCTTCAAATAATGAACACAATTGCCTGAATCTCTTGACCGAAAAGTATTTTTTTTTACCTTTGTCCCCCTTGTAAAAAGGAGGTTTGAAACAATGAGTGGCGCACGGGAATATGTAATCAATTACGGAAGTCTACCATTCGGCGAACATGAGTTCGAGTTTCATGTCAGTGATTCGTTCTTTCAAAAATTCGAAAACTCACTTGTTCAGAAAGGTGACATCGATGTCTTAGTTGTCTTAGACAAAAAAGAAGCAATGATGTTGCTTGACTTCACAATGGAAGGACACATTATCGTTGAATGCGATCGTTGTCTGGAAGATCTTGAACTACCAATCGATTCTTACGATGAGTTGATCGTAAAATTCGGTGACTCAGAAGAAACTGAAACCGAAGAAGTGATTGTAGTTTCTCCGAAAGAATATGAACTGGATGTTTCGCAGTATATCTACGAATACATTTCACTTCAACTTCCGATGAGAAATGTGCATGATGAAGAAGAGAACGGTCAGACTTGTGATCCGGAAATTCTGAAAGCACTTGAAAAACTTCAACCGCAACAGGAAGAAACTCCACCGGAAGATCCGCGTTGGGATGGTTTGAAAGGAATAAACTTGAATTAAATCCCGCAGGGACAAAAAATTAAATACAATATAATACAGAAATAAAATGCCAAATCCGAAACACCGACACTCGAAATCCAGAAGAGATAAAAGAAGAACTCATTGGAAAGCTGAAGTTCCTACTATAGCTACGGATCCTACTACAGGACAACCTCACCTTTTTCACCGTGCTCACTGGCATGATGGAAAACTTTACTATAAAGGTAAAGTGGTGATGGAAAAAGAAAATGCGTAATATAAATTAGATTGCGTTTGAAAAGCAGTTGTGGGAATTTTTCGTTTCCGCTCAACTGCTTTTTTTAATTATAATGGTCTGATGGTTTGTTAATAGAAGGATGTTCATTTATCCATCATTTTTAGACGAGTACCTGTCAACAAATTCATTACTTTCGTTATACTCTTAATTCAGGAAAAGCAAAGATGAAAATCGGTATAGATATTATGGGTGGCGATTTTGCGCCGGAACAAACAGTACTTGGTGCGATCGAAGCTCGTAAAGAACTTCCTACTAACGTGGAACTTGTTCTGATCGGCGACAGAGATGCAATGCTGCCAATCTTTCAACGAGAAAATTTTTCTGCTGATAAATTTACGATCGTTCATTGTACTGAAGTAATTGGTATGGGCGAACATCCTACCAAAGCAATACAACAAAAACCAAATTCAAGTCTTGCAGTAGGTTTTCAATTACTGAAAGAAGGAAAAATAAATTCATTTGCATCTGCAGGAAATACGGGTGCAATGCTCGTCGGTTCTATGTTCAGCGTAAAAGCTATTCCCGGAATTCATCGTCCTGCAATTACATCGCCGCTTCCGAAATTTAATGGTGGCTGGGGAGTAATACTGGATGTTGGTGTAAATGCCGATTGTAAACCGGAGATCCTTCAACAATTTGCTACACTGGGCTCTATCTATGCAGAAAGTATTCTGAATATTAAAAACCCTTCTGTTGGTTTAATGAGCATCGGTGAAGAAGAAGAAAAAGGAAATTTACTGGTTAAAGAAACTCATCAGCTTTTAAAATCTATGTCGACGATCAACTTTATCGGAAACGTTGAAGGCCGCGATCTTTTTAATGAAAAAGCCGATGTAGTAGTATGTGATGGCTTTACAGGAAATGTTATTCTTAAAGAAGCAGAATCTTTTTATGCAATGATCCGCAAACGCGGAATCCGCGATGAATATTTCGACCGTTTCGATTTTGAAGATTACGGTGGTACACCTATTCTTGGTATCAATTCAAATGTGATCATCGCTCACGGAATCAGCAAAGCAAAAGCGATTAAAAATATGATCCTTCTTTCTAAAAACGTGATTGATGCAAAGCTTTCTGAGAAGATAGCGAATGCGTTTACAAAAGAAACTGTATAATTTGTAGATAATATTTGGGTCAAGGGTCATAGAATTTTTAGATAATATTTGGGTCAAAGGTCAAAGGTCATTAGTACCTTTTAACCCTTGACCTTTGACCCAAATCTCCTTATAGAAATGGTAAAACCACCATTGTCAAGAGTCACAGGTCAGTTAATACCTACTTAACTTTTGACCCTTGACCTTTGACCAAAATCATCCTACAGCTCGCATCGGTCATTTCAAAATTGAATAAAACAACTACATTTGCCCCTCAATTTAATAAGATAAACATGTCGAAAATTACTGCTGCAATCACGGCTGTTGGAGGTTATGTACCGGATTACATTCTGACGAATGCTGAACTGGAAAAATTGGTGGATACTACTGATGAGTGGATCACTTCCAGGACCGGAATTAAAGAGCGTCGAATTTTAAAAGGTGAAGGTCTCGGTACTTCCGATCTTGCTGCGCCTGCAGTACTGGAACTTTGCAAAAAGCGTGGCATCGATCCAATGGAAATTGAGCTCTTGATCTGCGCTACCACAACTCCCGATCACCAGTTTCCTGCGACTGCAAATATTATTACCGATAAAATCGGAGCAAAGAATGCATGGGGATATGATATCTCTGCTGCATGTTCCGGTTTTCTTTATGCATTAGCAACCGGTTCTAAATTCATTGAATCAGGACAATATAAAAAAGTTGTAGTTGTTGGAGCTGATAAAATGTCGAGCATCGTTGATTACTCTGATCGCTCAACGTGTGTGATCTTTGGTGATGGTGCAGGTGCTGTTTTACTTGAGCCAAACACAGAAGGATTAGGAATTCTTGACAGCATTCTAAAAAGCGATGGATCAGGTCGTGTTTACCTTCATCAAAAAGGTGGTGGATCTGTTCGTCCGGCTTCTCATGCTACAGTTGATGCCGGTGATCATTATATTTTTCAGGACGGACAACCGGTTTTCAAATTTGCTGTAACTAATATGGCTGACGTTTCTGCTGAGATCATGGAAAAAAATAATCTCAAAGCAGAAGATGTTGCCTGGCTTGTTCCACATCAGGCCAACAAAAGAATCATTGATGCGACAGCACGTCGTATGGGTGTTGGCAGTGAAAAAGTAATGTTGAATATTGAAAAATACGGTAACACTACCAGCGGTACTATTCCACTTTGTCTCTGGGAATGGGAGAAACAACTCCATAAAGGCGATAATATAATCCTTGCCGCTTTTGGTGGTGGGTTCACCTGGGGCAGTATCTGGATCAAGTGGGCATATTAAAATAGGTCAAAGGTCAAGGGTCAAAGGTGATTAAGAGCACGGTTCTCGGTCACCTTTGACCCTTGACCTTTGACCAGCTTCCTTAATACGACCAATAATCCCCTATCTTTAAACAATTTGCAGAAAAGCAAGCCTTTTATTCCCGGAAAAGTTCAAAACGGTTTTGTTTTTTTTGCAAAAATCATTAGGTTTGGTATTCTAAAGAATTTTGGGAGTCTGCAAACTCAAGCCCAATTAACTAAATTTCAGAATGAAACAGAAAACAACCGTTGCTAAAACTAAAAATGCAACAGAACCGACAATGAACATAAAAGACATCGAAAGTTTAATAAAATTTGTACAGAATAGCGGCGTCGCAGAAGTTAGCTTAGAGCAAAAAGATATCAAAATCACTATCCGTACAACTCACGGACAAATGATGATGGCATCAGCTCCGTCGACTTCTGCTCCTGTTCAGCACTATGTTGCTGCGCCAGCTGTCGCTCAATCAGCTGCCAACTCTACTCCACCGGCAGCCGATAAACCAAAATCCGGTGCTGATGAATCCAAATACATTACGATCAAATCGCCAATGATTGGAACTTTCTATCGCACCCCTTCACCTGACAAACCGGTATTTATTAATGTCGGTGATGAGATCAAACAAGGTAAAGTTCTTTGCATCATTGAAGCAATGAAATTATTCAATGAGATCGAATCAGAAGTTTCCGGTAAAATTGTAAAAGTGCTTGTTGACAATGCTACTCCTGTAGAATATGATCAACCACTTTTCCTTGTAGACCCAAGCTGATCAGAACTTCAGCAGAATTTAAAATTCTGCTCTTTTTAAATACACTTTCAAAAGCTGTATCAATTATTACTCCCACAAATTTGAAACATCTCTATGTTTAAGAAAATTTTAATTGCTAACCGTGGTGAAATTGCTTTGCGAATCATTCGTACCTGCAAAGAAATGGGAATTAAAACGGTTGCCGTTTATTCTACTGCCGATAAAGACAGTCTGCATGTTCGTTTCGCAGATGAAGCTGTTTGTATCGGTCCTCCACCCAGTAAAGATTCATATCTGAATATTGCAAGCATCATGGCTGCGGCTGAAATTACTAATGCAGATGCAATACATCCCGGTTATGGTTTCCTTTCAGAAAATTCTAAATTCAGTCAGATCTGTGAAGAGCATGGCGTGAAATTCATTGGCGCAACACCTGAACAGATCGATCAGATGGGTGACAAGTCGAATGCAAAAGACACAATGAAAAAAGCGGGAGTTCCTACAATTCCCGGAAGCGAAGGACTTTTAACTGACCTTAAAGAAGGATTGAAGACTGCAAAAAAGATCGGATATCCTGTGATCATAAAAGCAACTGCCAGTGGTGGTAATCGTGGTATGCGTATCATCTGGAAGCCGGAAGATTTCGAAGGACTGTGGGATTCTGCTCGTCAGGAAGCCGGAGCTGCTTTTGGAAATGATGGTATGTATCTTGAAAAATACATTGAAGAACCAAGACATATTGAAATTCAAATTGCCGGTGATCAATACGGAAAAGCTTGTCACCTAAGTGAACGCGATTGTTCTATTCAACGTCGTCACCAGAAACTTACTGAAGAAACTCCATCACCGTTCATGACGAATGAACTTCGTGAAGCAATGGGTGAAGCTGCTATCAAAGCTGCATTAGCTGTGCAATATGAAGGTGTAGGTACGGTAGAATTTCTTGTCGACAAACACCGCAAATTCTATTTCATGGAAATGAATACGCGGATCCAGGTAGAACATCCTGTAACGGAAGAAGTGATCAACTATGATCTTATAAAAGAACAGATCAAGATCGCTGCCGGTATGCCGATCTCAGGAAAAAATTATTTCCCTTCTCTGCATGCAATCGAATGCCGTATCAACGCTGAAGATCCATATAATAACTTCCGTCCTTCACCGGGTAAGATCACTGTCTTACACGTTCCCGGCGGACACGGAGTACGTGTTGACTCGCACATTTATGCAGGCTATATCATTCCTGCGAATTACGATTCAATGATCGCCAAACTGATCACTGTTGCGCAATCACGCGAAGAAGCAATCAATACAATGGAACGCGCATTAAGCGAATTTGTTGTTGAAGGTGTAAAAACTACAATTCCATTTCATCAGCAACTGATGCGTAATGAAGATTTCCGTAAAGGAAATTATACTACGAAGTTTATGGAAACGTTTGTACTTGAAGAATAGAAAATGGTAATTAGAGATTAGTAACTAGATATACTTTCTTGATACTGGTTATTAGTTGAAAAGATATTTTGATTAGCATGAAACACAAAAATGAAAGCCGCTCCGCAATTTGGAAGCGGCTTTTTTATTGATAATTATTTTGCACGGCCCTTAAGGGCCGTGCAAAATAATTATCAATACTCCTGATACTGCGAATACAGCCTTTGCAAATATGATTTCCCTTTCAACAATAATGAATCCTTTTCAATTGTTGTCATAGGGCGCGAGTGATTAACTACTCTTTCTGTATTGTATGAATATGCAACCCATTTAGCATCTTCAACAAAACCAATTGTTTCCTCGAACTGATAGAATGCATATGACTGCGTGAGAGGGTTCAATAAATTTTTACTCCACTTGTATGCAGTTGCATTGATTGCCATCTGATAAAGTAATGTTGCAGGAACATCATGATGTCCGCCGGCCATGTGAATTTTTGTACCTCTGTATTCCGGTTTGATGACTTCTCCATAAAACAACAATGGAATTCTTCTGCTATGCGGTTCGAGAATTAAACTGTGGCTTGGTAAATAATGTCCGTGATCTGCGAGGATCACAAATAATGTATTTTTAAACCAAGGTTGCTTTGATGCTTTCCTGATATAATCGCCCAGACAAGCGTCTGAATAGGCTGCGGAGTTGCGGAATTTATCAGGTTCACTGTTACCGGGAATTCTTGGTTCACCCGGAACATCAAATGGTTCGTGATTACTCAATGTCATCAATGTTGAAAAGAATGGCTCCTTGACTTTCGAGATTTCTGCAAGATGTTTTTCAAATAGAAATTCATCGGCAACTCCCCATCGACTTAGTCCAAGACCCGGATCGAAATTTTCTTTGTTGATGATCTTGCTGAATTTTTGTGTGACGCAATATGCATCCAGATTAGAAAAATTACCTTCACCGCCATAATAAAAAGAAGAAGTATAATCAAACAATGCCAGCGTCTTTACAAGTGAAGGTAACCGCATTGACTTTTCACTGGAACGCATAATAGAATGATAAGGTGTGGCAGGCCAGCCATTCAAGACGGACACTATTCCCTGATCAGTACGTGTTCCGGTAGCAAAGATGGAATCAAAAAATACTCCGTGCTTAATCAGCTCTTCCAGATTAGGATCTGTACGTTTATCTCCACCCAGAGAAGCAACAAGATCTGCTGTAAAACTTTCGAGAAGAATCATTACAACATTTGGCCGCTGAGTTGTGAGCACTTGCGGGAAAGTCTCATAAGAAACCTGAAGCAATTTATCCACTATGGGATCAGCTGTTTCAACAGGAATTTTTTGAAATGGATTGGATGTTGAAAGTCCGGCCGTGTAGACGTCATACGATAAATGCCACACGGGATTTACTGCTGATTGATTTAAGAAATTATTCTTCGAATAATAAACCAGACTCTCATTCATTGGCAACATCTGCACTCCACCTCGGATCCCAATCACTGTAAGTCCGATAGTAATTATCAAAGCACCAAAACGGACAAAATAATTTGATGTGCCTGCATCAAATTGCATGTAGAAATATTTCCGGAAAATGAGAATCGTTCCTGTTAGCAGTATGAACATTCCTATAATTACACCAACAGACTGGCCGGGAGATAATGATGAAAATACTTCTGTCGGATCAACCAGATACGAAACAGCTCTGAAATTGATCATTGAATTCCAGAAATGGTAAAGAGCCACATTTCCTGCGACGACATGAATTACAACTATTATCAGAAATGCATGAATCCAGAAATTTATCCGGCTGAAAATTCTTTTTGGAAAAAATGAGAAGAGTATGTGAAGTAATAAAGTCGGTATTAAAAAATAACACGACATTGAAATGTCCATTCTTAAGCCATAAAAGAAAGAAGGAGTAGAATCTTTTAATGTAACACTTCCATCGTCAGGAATATTCACAAGCAGGAATACAAGACGCCATAATGAAAAAAAGATCACATAGAATAATGTGATCTTTAAATAGGTTAAAAGTGTTTTTTTCAAGTGACTTCTCGGTTTAACCGGAAGTCTGCTATCACTCTTTTACAAGTCGTAGTTTAGAAACCTCCGGGCCATTTTCCAGTGTTACAAAATAGACACCTTTTGCAAACTGTGCAACATCTATCGGCAATCTATTTATCCCTTCATGAACAGTCCACCCCTTTTCGAATATAATTGCACCCATTGCATTCATTATGCGTACGGGAATTACTTTTTCAGAAGAAATGTATAACACTACTTCAACATTCGCTGTCGCCGGATTGGGCTGAATTGTACAAAGTTGTTTTGAAGCTGCAAATTTGACCGGTAAGATATCGGAATATGTAAACTTGCCATCGAAGTCAACTTGCTTTAAACGATAATATGATGTCCCTGTAAGCGGTTCAAAATCCGTCAGATTATATTCCAATGTTTGAGTGCTTGTTCCGCCACCGCGCATTTTATGTATAGATATAAATTCGCTTCCATTCGAACTCCGTTCTATTTCAAAATAATCGTTATTAATTTCTGTAGTGGTGATCCAGTTCAACCGGACTGATGAATTTTCAGGCTCAGCATTGAATGTCAATAATTCAATTGGCAATGGAACCGCACAATCAAGCGAAGCACCATTTGACAGGATCCAGTTCAAAGCGAAACCATTTCCACCCGGACTCCATTTACTTACAACAACAAGATATGTTTCGCCGGCATTTACTGCGATCTCATCAGCAAAACCATTTCCTTCTGCGCCTTCTGTTTGATCGCTACCGTTATTTCCTGTTCCTGTATTTGTCGATAAATTCAAGGTTGAATTCATTCCTGTATTCGGGTAAGAAGACCAGTTTGCAGCATAAGAACAACGGACCGGAGAACCCAATGTACCGCAATTTGGATAAGGACCATAAAATGCAAAATCATAATCATCAGTACTGGTATTAGGCACCAGAGTAAATCCGAGTTTTCCACCCGATACTACTTTTATTGCATACCAGTTGGTATAATTTTCTGTTGGAATACATCCTGCTGTTATATCAGAAGAAAGTCCCGGACCAAAGCTTGCATCCGTGATCGATTGATTATCACACACAGTAGTTGCTCTGATACAATCGAAATTTTCTGTACCAACAGGTGCTGATGGAAATGGCACACAGTCGATGGTAGCTACCCAACCTGCAGCATTTGTAAATGTACTGGAATAAAACCTGAAGGTCAGACAACCGCTTTGATCTGTAGAAATGTATGGGCCCATACCTGCAGCCATTGTTGCTGCATAAGATGAGTAAGTTCCACTCCATACTGAATTCGAACCGAATTCAGGACTATTCTGTGTTGCTCCATTTAATACAGAAAGCTCATCAACGCCTGACTGAGTTGCAAATGACCAGAATGAAACACGCAACGCTGTTCCTCCGGTTTCAGGACAAAATGTTCTGTAGTAATTTCCAATGCCGTTAGAATAATTCGACGATGTACCGCCATCATCAGTAAATGTAAAGCCGCAATCATTTACCATTTGCGCTCCGGCAAAACTTCCTGCTATTCCTGAAGTTGGTTGGGTATAATCTGCTATTGCAGCAGGAGCTGTCGGACATGTTACGCAGGAAATTATAGCTGCCCATCCATTTGCACGATTACTTCCATCAGTTTTGAATCTGAACGTCAGACTTCCGCTTGTCGATATGATTCGTGGAGGAAATGTAGTTCCGCTCCATACTCCGATTCGTGTTGCTGAAGTTGATGCACCGTCAAAAATAGTGAGTGTATCTTTTCCTGACTGAGTCGAGAAAGAAGTAAATTCAACCTGAAGACATGTACTGTTATTAGAAGTAAATGTTTTTACAAAATTTTCATTGTGATTGTATTGACCTGATGGTCCTCCGCTGTCGTAGAAATTTGCATCACAAGTACTGACTGAAGTATTGTTCATGTTGTAAGATGAATTACAAGTTACACATGAAAGACTGATAGCCCATCCGGATTTATTCTGTGAATTGTTGCTGACAAATTTGAATGTCAAACAACCACTGGAAGCGACAAGATCTGCCGGCACACTATTTCCCGAAAAAGTTCCCAGCAATGGCGCAGAAGTATTTGATCCATCATATACAGAAAGTACATCATTCCCGGCTTGTGTATTGAAAGCAGTAAAGTCCGCCATAATACATCCGGATGTTGCACAAAAAGTTATTGTGTAATTTTGATTTCCGGAATAATTACTGCCACTACCACCGGAATCATAGAATGTTCCTGAACAGGTATTAACAGTAGTTCCATTCGAAGTTGAATTTAGAACATACTGCGCTGATGCCATTTCAACAAATAGCATAAGCAAGGCGAAAACGCCAATGTATTTTTTCATAGAGATAAGATTCATTGCCCAACACGGACTATTACAATCTTATTCTATGGAGAAACAAAGATATTGTTATCTGAAAATGACCAGTTTCCCTACATGCATTTTAAAAAGAACAAGGAGTTTTAATTGTTAAATTTTAACATTTGATCAATTATAAAAAACAAAAAGGAGAAAATCTTGCAATTCCTCCTTTGACAAATTTGAAATATTTTTTGATTTCCTCAGACCAAAATTGCCTCGCCGATTGCCTGACGGACAGCCTCTTTGATCGCCTTTGCATCAAAATGACATTCGTCATACAACTCTTTCGGTTCGCCATGATCAATGAACCGATCGGGAATTCCTAACCGGGTAACACGTGCAGAATAATTGTTGTTCATCATGAATTCGCCGATAGCACTTCCGAATCCACCCATCAGACATCCATCTTCAACAGTGATGATTTTTTTAAACCTTGAAAAAATATCGTGAAGTAATTCTTCATCGAGAGGTTTTGCAAATCGCATATCGTAATGTGCAGGAAGTAATCCTTCCTTCTCAAGTTCTTCACATGCTTTCACTGCGAAATTCCCGGGATGACCTAATGAAAGAATTGCCACTTCTTCTCCATCACGAACCATTCGTCCTTTTCCGATCGGAAGTTTTTCAAAAGGAGTTTTCCATTCCGGCATAACACCATTACCACGAGGGTAACGAATGGAGAACGGAGCATTTGTTTCAGGAAGTTGCGCTGTATACATTAAGTTACGAAGCTCTTGTTCATTCATCGGTGCAGAAACGATCATGTTCGGAATACATCGCATGAATGCAATATCAAATGCACCATGATGTGTCGGACCATCAGCACCTGCAAGACCGCCGCGATCAAGACAAAAAACTACATGCAGATTTTGTAATGCAACATCATGAACTACCTGATCATACCCTCTTTGCATGAATGAAGAATAGATATTACAAAACGGTATCAAACCTTGCGTTGCCATACCTGCTGAAAAAGTAACAGCATGTTGTTCTGCAATACCAACATCGAATGCACGATCCGGCATTGCTTTCATCATAATATTCAACGAACATCCTGATGGCATTGCAGGCGTAACACCAACTATCTTATCATTCTTCTCTGCTAATTCTACTATGGTATTTCCAAAAACATCCTGATACTTCGGAGGCTGAGGACCATTGCTTGATGGTTTAATAATCTCCCCGCTGATCTTATCAAACAATCCCGGTGAATGCCATTTCGTTTGATCTTTCTCGGCAAGTTCATAGCCTTTTCCTTTTACAGTAAGAACATGAAGGATCTTTGGTCCGGGAATATCTTTTAAATCATTCATCACTTTCACCAAACGATTTACATCATGTCCATCTACCGGACCGAAATAACGAAAGCGTAGTGATTCAAATAAATTACTTTGTTTTAATAATGTCGTCTTAACTGCATTCTCAACTTTGGATGCGATCTCTTGTGCATTCGGTCCGAACTTACTGATCTTACCAAGCAACTTCCAGACTTCATCTTTTACTTTATTGTATGTATGTGAAACAGTGATGTCTGTTAAATATTCTTTCAAGGCTCCGACATTCGGATCGATACTCATGCAATTGTCGTTCAAAACAACGAGCAGATTTGAATTCTCAACACCGGCATGATTCATTGCTTCGAAAGCAAGTCCTGCTGTCATAGCACCATCACCAATCACTGCAATGTGCTGACGATTTTTATCGCCTTTCAATCGCGAAGCAACGGCCATTCCCAATGCTGCAGAAATGGAAGTCGATGAGTGTCCGACACCAAATGTATCAAACTCACTTTCCGAACGCTTTGGAAAACCACTGATGCCTTTGTAAATTCTGTTAGTATGAAAAATATCGCGACGCCCGGTCAGGATCTTGTGGCCATAGGCCTGATGACCAACATCCCATACGAGTTGATCATCTGGAGTATTGAACACATAATGAAGCGCCACCGTTAATTCGACCACTCCCAGAGATGCACCGAAATGACCTCCGTTAACAGACACAATATCAATGATATAATCTCTAAGTTCCTTAGAAATCTCCGGAAGGTCCGATTCTTTGAACTTTCTAAGATCTTCAGGGAACGTAATCTGTTTTAAATACTTACCGGCTTTGATGTCCATTATTTTCAGAATCTACAAATATAGAAAATTTCGAGTGATGACAGGGTGTTTTCAGGAGGGGAAAACGGACTTTTACGGGAGTTGTTTTAAATATTGGGTGTAATTCGAGGGTATTAACAAAGATTTAGGGAATTTGTTTGCTAAAGGTAAAATCCTAATAAAAGCGAAAAGGTGCCGCCTTCAAGCTCTTTTGATTAAAAATTACCTGATCTTGTATTTAATTCGACATTCTTTAGGTGGTCGCAAAATGCGACCACCTCTAAAAAATTAAATTGATTCAAACAAAATTAATGGAGAAAATCAAAGACGAATTTATCGCTAATCAAATTATTACTTTAAGAGGTAAAAAAGTAATGATAGATTCAGATTTAGCTAAACTATATGGAGTGAGCACAAAACGCTTAAATGAACAAGTAAAACGAAATTTAAAACGGTTTCCGGAAGATTTCATGTTTCGAATATCCAAGGAAGAGAAAAATCAAATAATTCTACAATTTGTCCATTTAAATAATCTGAAATTTTCATCAGTGCTTCCAATGGTTTTTACAGAACATGGTGCTGTAATGCTGGCAAGCATAATAAACAGTGAAAGAGCTATAGAAACTAATATTCAAATTGTACGTGTGTTTACAAATATTAGACAAATGCTTTTTGATAATTCTGAGTTAAGATATGAAATTGAAAAAATAAAAAAGAAAGTCGATAATCATAGTAAAAACATTGAACTTGTTTTTCAATACCTTGATGAATTATTAGAAAAAAAAGTAAAACCTCGAAGGTTAATTGGATTTAAAATTCCCAAGAGAAATTAAGCTTCGATAAATAAAAATATGTCCAATGTAAGACCATAAAAACATCAAATTGAATATCGAAAGCTATTTATTAACCCGTTGTTCGAAATTATTGCCCCTCGACTTCGCTCGGGGACCGTCTTAGAAGTGGTAATGTGTGAATTTTTTGCGAAGAAAATTCTCTTAAAATTGAAGTTAAATTTTCTTCGCAAAAAATTCACACATATTCTGCCCAAAACCCACGGTCCCTGAGCGAAGTCGAAGGGCGAACGTTTTGAATTTCGAACAACGGGTTAATTAGTGCTTAATGGTAATTTTCAATATTATATCTCACCTAAATTTCCCTACATTTGCCGCCTATGAAAAAGCTCAGAGTCATTGATCTGCTCCAATCGACAGATTACAACACCACTACAGAAATCAAAGGTTGGGTACGTACCAAACGCGGAAATAAACAAGTTGCTTTTATTGCTGTCAATGACGGCTCAACGATAAATAATATTCAGCTGGTTGTTGATCTTTCGAATTTTTCGGAAGAAACACTGAAGCCTATAACTACCGGTGCTTGTATTCATGCGAAAGGACTTTTGGTGCAGTCGCAAGGACAAGGACAAACAGTAGAGATCCAGGTTTCGGAACTCATTTTACTTGGTGGTGCCGATGATACTTTTCCGTTACAGAAAAAAGGTCATACGTTGGAATTCCTCCGCGAAGTAGCACATCTTCGTCCAAGGACAAATACTTTCGGTGCTGTACTTCGCATTCGTCATAACATGGCTTTTGCCATCAACAAATATTTCAACGACCGCGGATTCTTTTATCTGCATACGCCGATCATCACAGGTTCTGATGCTGAAGGTGCAGGAGAAATGTTTCGTGTAACTACTCTTGATCCGGTGAACCCGCCGAAAAATGAAGATGGTACAGTAAACTTCAAAGAAGATTTTTTCGGTAAGTCGACGAATTTAACTGTGAGTGGACAGTTGGAAGGTGAACTAGGTGCAATGGCATTTGGTCGCATCTATACTTTCGGTCCGACATTCCGTGCAGAGAATTCAAACACTCCACGACACTTAGCAGAGTTCTGGATGATCGAACCTGAGATGGCATTCTATGATATCGCAGACAACATGGATCTTGCAGAAGATTTTTTAAAGTATCTTATTCAATATGCTCTCGATAATTGCAAAGACGATCTGGAGTTTTTGAATACGATGTATGATAAAGAACTTGTCGCTCGTTTGCAATCGGTTGTTGCAAATCCATTTGAACGATTAACATACACTGCAGCAGTTGAAGTTCTGAAATCAGCAAAAAAGAAATTCGAATTCCCTGTTGAATGGGGAACTGATCTTCAGAAAGAACATGAAAATTATTTAGTAGAACATTTCAACCGTCCTGTAATTCTTACTGATTATCCGAAAGACATCAAATCATTCTACATGAAACTGAATGAAGATGGTAAAACAGTTCGTGCAATGGATATTCTTTTCCCATGGATCGGCGAGATTATCGGTGGATCGCAGCGTGAAGAAAATTATGACAAACTTGTTGAGCGTATGCGTACCATGCATGTTCCTGTAGAAGAGATGTGGTGGTATTTAGATACCCGTAAATTCGGTGCTTGCGAGCATTCAGGATTCGGATTAGGCTTTGAACGTTTGATTCTTTTTGTGACGGGGATGACGAATATACGGGATGTGATTCCGTTTCCGAGGGCGCCGAAGAATGCGGAGTTCTGAGTCAATTCAAAAAATGATTGTGCTTAAAAATTAACACGGAGTTCCCAAAGAAAAAAGGGAGAAAAAGAGACTGCTCTCTTTTTCTCCCTTTTTTCTTTGTGAACTCCGTGTTAAAATAAAATCATCTCTCATAATACTTTTTATATCTTTATTCAAAATCTAACCGCATGAAAAAATATATTTTACTCTTTTCCGTATTCTTTACTTTTCATATTCATGAACTATTTGCTCAAAATTGCACCGGCGATTCGGTAGTAATAACAACCAGGTATGATGATGCTTATGATCTTCTAACAAGAATTGTTACTGATTCATTTGATATCAATACTGGAATTCAAACACAATGTACTTCTGCAATTGACCAAATGGGAAATATCGGTCCGGCTACGTGTACAACACAAACTTTTATCCGTTTTTATCTGGAAAGAAATCATAACATGGACACCTTAGTTTTTGTTAGAATGCAGGGAACTGGATCCGGGTTTACTAATTTTAAAAAAACCGAATATATCTATCAGCCAGTAATCGACAAACCTTTAACTAGAATTGAATATCTCTGGAACGGAGTTAATTGGATTCCAAAATTTAGCGAGACTTGGAATTATGATATTAATAATAATTTATCAGGCTATTTAAAACAAATTGACAAAGGTTCAGGTCTTGAAAATGTACAGCGAAGAACATATGCCATAGCAAATGGAATAGCCACGGAGTTATTATTTCAAAATGATTCTATGGGAAGCTGGATAAATCAACAAAAGTATCTGATCACGCATTCAATTTCCGGAGAACGTGACTCACTTTATATCCAATTTTGGAATCAATATAATAGTAATTGGTTTGATAGTATTGCCTGCAATTATCAAATTCAACCAATCAACAATGAACTTGGTGTTGAAATAACCTGGGCAAGTGCTACTTACGACTCGGAATTTGGCGCATGGTATTATGATACGCTAATTTCAATAATTGACACATCCGACAATATCATTTTTCAGGAACACCCGGGACTTTATCAAAACAGCCACCAACAATATAAGTATTACAATTATACTCAACTTATAAAATCTGATGTTTCAGATGACTATGGATGTATAAGTAATGACTCATACTTTTACGACAACCATGGTGTTCTAACCGGAACATATTATCATGGGGCATGTTCAATGCCATCATCCTCCGGATCTAGCTTTAGTTATGACAGTTTATACAGACTGACAGGATATTCTGGAAATATTAGTTCAAATATTGGCACTTATATAATTCATGACGAAATATATTATTCCGACTTCAATCAAATTGGTTTATCATATTTGGATCCTATGCAATATGCCGGGCATTTATGTCCAGGAAATACAGTTAATACTGTACCCTTAGTTTCAGGTGGATGTGGACCATATCATTTTCAATGGTATCCAGCTACTGGCTTGAGTTCAGATACATTAAGTAATCCGGAAATTACTATTCCGGAAGATTCAATAGCATATAATGTATCAGTAAGTGATTCTATTGGGAATAGTACTTCAATTACATTTTACGTTTATCCATTTACACCGGATATTCCTGTGATTTCATATCAAGCTCCGCTACTTGTTTCATCGTACGCAAGAGATTATCAATGGTATTACAATGGGACAATGCTGATTAACGATACCAATCAAAGCCTACTCCCCATTAACGACGGAATCTATACTGTTGTCACGCATGATTTCTTCGGCTGTCTATCCGATACCGGTGAATTCATTTATATTCATACAAGTACAGGTGAGGTAAATAATAATAGACTACAAGTTTTTCCTAATCCGGCAAATAATGAAATCATTTTAGATGGGCTTTATGCGAAGTCAGAAATTTTCATGTGCGACATTACCGGAAAAATTATTGAAAGATATTCTGAAAAAAATATTGCAAATGGAAGAATGAAAATCAGTTGCGCTGAACTTTCAGATGGAATTTATTTTTTAAGAATACTTAGCGATAAAATTCGGACCGATAGAAAAATAATAGTGCAACATTAAAATATTAAACACAAGTTCACTTAAAGTCGTCACAAGAACACACATGTGACTTTGAAAGATTAGTTCCATTAGTGCACTTGTGATGACTTTAAGTGATATTGAGTTTAATATAATCACGAAGACAAACACTTAAAAAAAATTAAAAACGGAGAAAAAAAAATAACCATAGAGAACACAAAGAAAAAAAGGGAGAAAAAAGAGTTGCGATAAATCTCTGTTTTCTCCCTTTTTTTCTTTGTGCCCTCTATGCTTAAAAAAAATCACGAAGAAACCTTCTCCTTAAAAATTACACTCATCAACGTCTGCCCCACAGCCCTCAATGTATTCGTATCGATCACATCCATATTATCTGCATGCGTATGCCAGTGTTTTGCAAAGCCATTGCGACTTGAAAGATCGCTGTTAATGATATCGATTGCAGGGATGCCGATGTTGTTTACATACACATGATCATCAGTTACCCAACCGCCATCCTGATGCAGGAAATAATTGCTGTAACCAAGTGACTCGGCTGTCTTCCATACGTTCTGTACAACACCACTTGCACGTTCATAAGACAAACCTTCAAATCTAAATTGCGCATTCTTTGCTCCGACCATATCTAACAAAATTCCGTAGTTAGCTGTATATCCGGGAACGTGTAAATTCTTTGCCCAGTATTGAGTGCCCAATGCATAGCTGTCTTCTGCTTCACTTCCACCGCCTTCTTTACCATAATCTTCTGCATCAAAAAAATGATGTCGATTCCGATTTCAACTTTATTCAAGTTCAACTGACGCGCAATCTCCATAAGCACTCCTACTCCACTTGCACCGTCATCGGCTCCCAAAATAGGTTTGTCTATATCTTTTTCATCTTTGTCTGCCCATGGACGAGTATCCCAGTGCGCAAATAATAAAACGCGATTCTTCGCTTGCGGATTGAATGATGAAATGATATTTCTGAAATTCAGTTTGGTACCGTCGTAGGCATTTACAATTCCTTTCTGGACGATGACTGTATCGGCCCAGGATTCCATCTTTTCAATCAGATAATCACCGCAGGCGATGTGGCCTTTTGAATTCGGTACGCGCGGACCGAAATCGCATTGGGCTTTAACGAATGCATAAGCAGAGTCGGCAATAAATTCCGGGACAATTACCTGTGGAGTATTATTTGTGACCGGAGTTTCAACTGGTTTTTCTGTTTTTGTATTGCAGGAAAACAGGAAGGAAATAATTATTGCTATTGGAAGTAGTTTCATTGGAAAGTGTTCGGCTCTGAGTTTTTTTTAACACAGAGTACACAGAGAAAAAAAGGGAGAAAAAAGAGAGCTCCTTTTTCTCCCTTTTTCCTCTGTGTACTCTATGTTAATTTTTGCGATAATATTAAATTAACTTACTGACCACGATACTTCACCATTCTTCTCATCCTTCAACTGAATATTCAGCTCAAGTAATTGATTGCGGATCTTATCGCTGGTGGCGAAATCTTTTTTGGCTTTGGCTTCTTTGCGGATGTCGATCAGCAATTGAATTACTCCCGGAAGTTTACCGTCTGAAGTAACAGATTCAACTTTCAATCCGAATACATCCTCAAGATATGATTTGAATTTTGACTGAAGTAATTCAACAGTCTTGCCGGTAATAACATTTATATTTATAATTCCTTCTTTGATCGAATTGATAACAGGAACCAGTTCAAACATATTCGCTACAACTTTCGCTGTATTGAAATCATCGTTCATGCTTTCGTCGAAACCATTTATAAGTTTCAGCACTTTCGTTTCAAGTTCTGCGTCTGAAGCGGCAGCATTCGTAGCACTGAAATTTTTCAGCGCTTCATAGGCATCCCACAATCTTTTCAAACCTTTTCTGATGCCTGCAATGCTTCATTACTAAAATCCAAAGTGCTTCGGTAATGTGTTTGCAACATAAAGAAGCGGACTGTCATCGGAGAATAAGCTTTTTCCAAAAGAGGATGGTCACCGGTAAATAATTCTCCTGGCAAAAAACCATTTCCCAAAGATTTACTCATTCGCGTACCATTTACAGTAAGCATATTGGTATGCATCCAGTATTTCGCCGGACTTGTATGGTAGCATGCTTCGCTTTGTGCAATTTCATTCGTATGATGAGTAGCAGCAAGGTCCATTCCACCACCATGAATATCGAATTGTTTGCCTAAATATTTTTCACTCATTGCAGAACATTCAATATGCCAACCGGGAAAACCACTTCCCCATGGACTCGGCCATTGCATCAGATGTTCCGGCTTTGCTTTTATCCACAATGCGAAATCAAGTCGACCACGTTTTTCATCCTGACCATCCAGATCACGTGTTCCTTCTAACAGGTCTTCGAGTTTGCGATTCGTAAGAATGCCGTACGGTTTCTCTTTGTTGTATTTTTCTACATCAAAATAGATCGTTCCATTTACTTCATAAGCATAACCATTTGCTATGATCTGCTTAGTCATTTCGATCTGCTCAAGAATATGTCCGGTTGCTGTAGGCTCTATTGATGGCGGCATGTTATTAAACAGATCCATCACCTGATGGAAGCCCACAGTATATTTCTGTACGATCTCCATCGGCTCCACTTGTTCCAGTCTTGCTTTCTTCGCAAACTTATCATCGCCCTCATCTCTGTCACCTTCTAAATGTCCCGCGTCAGTAATGTTCCGCACATAACGAACTTTATAACCTAAATACTTCAGGTAACGATAAATGATGTCGAAAGAAATAAACGTCCGGCAATTTCCAAGATGAACATCACTATAAACAGTAGGTCCGCAAACATACATTCCGACATAATCAGGAATGATGGTTTCAAAAGTTTCTTTTTCGCGGGTAAGGGTGTTGTATATTTTAAGTGACATAAGTGGGTTTAAACTAACTGTTCGAATTACGAATCGGTTATTTATTTTGGTTACTGTTATAGGTTTCAGGTTGCAAGTTGCAACCTGAAACCTATAACCTGAAACCTGTAACAATTAACAAACATCAATGATGCTGCACCATCGCCTGAATATGCTGAAGCATATCCTCTGTCATTGATGAAAGATCGAATTCAGGTTTCCAGTTCCAGTCTTTTCTTGCTTCTGCATCATCAATACTTTTCGGCCATGAGTCAGCGTATTGTTGTCTGACATCAGGCTTATAGGTAATGGTAAAATCAGGAATATGTTTTCTGATCTCAGCGGCAAGTTGTTTCGGAGTAAAACTGATCGCACTCACATTATAAGAAGAACGGATCTTTACCTGCTCTGCCGGCGCATCCATTAATCCAATCGTTGCGCGCAATGCATCATGCATGTACATCATCGGGAGTTCAGTATTCTCTGACAAGAAACATTCATACGTTTTATTCTTGATAGCTTCATGAAAAATATGTACTGCGTAATCTGTAGTTCCACCGCCCGGCTCCGATTTATAACCGATCAAGCCCGGATAACGGATTGAACGAACATCAACATTGAATTTCTGGAAATAATATTCACACCAACGTTCGCCGGCGAGTTTACTGATTCCGTAAACTGTAGATGGCTCAGTCACCGTAAACTGTGGTGTATTGACTCTTGGTGTATTGGGACCAAAGACAGCAATTGAACTTGGCCAGAACAATTTGAATTTTTCTTCGCGGGCAAGTTCAAGTGTTCCTAACAAACCTTCCATATTCAGTCGCCACGCTGACTTCACTTTTTGTTCAGCTGTAGCACTCAGCAATGCTGCAAGCAGATAAACCTGTTTTACATTGTGCTTGCGGATGATCTCCGAAACTTTCACAAAGTCCAGAACATCGAGCTGATAAAAAGGACCACTATCCAGAAAACCTTCCGAAGGCATTTTGATATCTGTAGCGATCACATTTGAATCGCCATAGATCCTTCGAAGTTCTTCCACCAACTCTGAACCGATCTGCCCTTTTGCACCTATTACTAAAACTGATTCTTTCATCGCTTTTTATTTGCCTTGCAAATGTACGTTTTTAGTCATTTGCTAACCCTGTTTTGTATACTTCAAGTACACATTTAAGCCAATATGAAAACATTTTTTTACCCTATCTTTCCATCAGATTTTATGAAATTCAGGCTCCTACTTGTTCTCTTGCTACTGCCACTTTTTTGGATTGGCATCAGTAATTCCCATGACTGGGGCGATGACTATGCGCAGTATCTTTTGCAGTCAAAAAACCTGATTGAAAACCGTCCGCAAACAAACTCTGATCTTGTATTTGCTGAAGGCCAATTACCGTATGCGATTATCGCTTATCCGGTTGGATTTCCTGCTCTTTTAGCACCGGTATATTCAACTTTTAAACTCTTCATTCCGCCTTACCTTTATCTCCAAACACTAATTCTCATTTTATCGGCAGTGCTTCTTTTTGATTATCTAAAAAGGTCATTTGATATTAAATTGAGTTTATTGATAGCCATATTTTATGCTTATAATATCATTTCACAAATCCTTAAAATGGAGATTCTCTCAGAATTTCCGTTTACTCTGATATTACTTCTGATTGTTTTATCACTTGGATCCAAAGACAAAAGAGCCTTTTTATTTGCCGGAATTTTAAGTGGTTTTCTGATGTCATTTCGGGTGTCGGGACTGGTCATATTACCGGCTGTTTTTGGATGGATTTTATTTATGCAAAAGGAGATTCCGATTCAAAAAAGGCTGCTGAATTTTGGCGTTTTTTCATCTCTGGCAATTGCAGTTTTCATAATCTTAAACTGCATTTTATTTGACATTGACATCCGGAATTTCGTCCAGTTTTATGCTGGTCAATTTGAAGCGAATCGGATGAGGGTTCCTTCTAATTTTGTCGGCTTCTTTGAAAAAATTGCTGCAGCATTTATTCCAACATTTACTTCAGTCATTATCACTATTCTTTTTCTAATCCTGACAATAACCGGATTTTACAAAAAGTTTAAGGAGAAAGAAGTTGCTGAATGGTTCTTTATCTGCTACCTGCTGTTGATCGTTCTTTACCCATATTCATCGTCCGGTCTCAGGTTTATTTATCCGGTCCTTCCGTTTATCTTAATTTATTTTGTCAAAGGATTTCAAACGTTCTATCATCTTTTGTCTTCAAAAGACAGGTCTTTTTCAATTTTGACAATCATCTTTTCTGTTTCAATTATCTTATCCTATAAAGCTCTCAACTCTTTGCCACCTGCTGATGGTCCATATGCAAATGATGCAAGAGCGATGTTGAATTTTATCCGAGACGAAACCCCTGCTGATGCAATTGTCCTGTTTTCAAGAGCCCGCGCAATAAATCTGTATTCTGAAAGAAGATCTACTTTTTTAATTCAGCACAAAAACGAACAGGAAAATCTTGCAAATCTCCGGGCATTAAGTTGTGATTATGTACTTTATCCTGACGAACGTTCGGGTGCTTTTAATCAAAGTCTGCAGGATTTTTTAATGATCAACAAATCAGAATTCGATACTATCTACAAAGAAAACCGATATCTGCTTTTGAAAATGAAAGCTGTTAATCATCCATGAACACATCTACCAAAATTATCATAGATAAATTTGCAGGTGGATTTATCGTTTTTCTTCTAAATAGTCTGGATAAACTTTTAAGACCAACGGGAAAGAAGTCTGCAAAATCTCCGGAAAAAATTATTGTATGCAAATTTCTTGGAATGGGTAGTATCATCCAGTCTACGCCACTTCTAATGACTTTAAAAAAACAATTTCCGGAAGTTAGAGTTGTTTATCTCTCAACTTTATCGAATAAAAAATTCCTTGAACAGATCTCTGTTATTGATGAATTAATAATCATCAATGACAAATCATTTTTTTCTACCATCATTTCTTCTCTTTCAAGCATCAAATTACTTTTTAAAATAAAAGCAGATGTCTTCATTGACCTGGAAACTCATTCTCATTTTAGTAAGATCTTTACGATCTTAAGCGGAGCGCTATTAAAATTCGGATTGACGAAAGATGCAAAAGGGCAAAACAATATTTATAGCGTCACGTCTGAATTGCACATTGATCGGCCTGTCTCGGAATCTTATCTACAAATGTGCAGTTCAATTATTAATGTGCCCGTCATAAATGAACTTTATAATTTTACAACAACTGAAAGTGATTTTCAGAAGCTAAAACAAAAACTTTCACTTCAGGAAAATTACATCATTATTAATCCAAATGCTTCTGACCTCAGGATCGAAAGGCGTTGGCCAAAAGAGAAATATTCTTCTCTGGTTGAAAAAATTATAGAACGATATCCTGATTGCCAACCAATTCTTATTGGCTCAACAGGGGAGGCAAAATATGTAAGAGAGGTTTTAGAAGGAGTTAATTCAAAATTCGAAAGTAGTATTTTGAATACTGCAGGAAAACTAAGTATTGAGGAATTGACTGCCCTGATCAGCAGAACAAAATTGATGATCACAAACGATACCGGGCCAATGCATTTATCGTTTGCAGCACACCGACCGACAATCGCTTTGTTTGGTCCGGCTTCACCGGTTCAATTTGGCAATCATCCTTCTGTTTGTGCCGTTTATAAAAAAGTTGAGTGTAGTCCATGTGTACATGATCACATTAAACCGCCATGTCAGGGAAACAATATTTGTATGAAGCAGATTGAAGTAACAGAGGTTTTTGAAGCGGCGGTTATGAAACTAAGTTAAAGGTCCCCAAATTCTGCGGATTTTCTGCGTATTCTGCGCAAGTCTGCGGGAGATAAATACGCTAAAATTATTTCCCGCAGACTTGCGCAGAATACGCAGAAAATCCGCAGAGATCCCTTCGGGATTGAAGTTGGTTTCAACCAGTTTAAAAACCATTGGAGCAAGGAAACTGAATGGGTTTCCGCAGAAAATTTCCCTAACTTTGATTCTCTGATTTTTGGCAGAAACCACAATAATCTCCCTAATCTGCCGTTTTCAGATACTCTTCTCAACCTATGAAAAAAAATCTCCTCTTCACATTAGCAGCTTTTTTGCTTTTTATTTCAGTCAATGCTCAGATCGATCCAATTTCTATTGGAAACTGGCGGATGCACATTCCTTATAACAAAGGAGTACAGGTTGCTGAAGATTATCAAGGTCGTATTTATTGTGCTACGCAATTCGGAATGTTCAGCTACAATAAATCGAATGGAGAGTTTGATTATTTTACAACACTGAACGGACTTTCCGATAATGAGATCTCGAATATCCGATTTGATCAGACCACAAAAATTCTTTTGATCACTTATCTGAATTCAAATATTGACATCATTCTTCCTGACAAGACCATCATTAACTTGCCCGATATAAAACAAAAAAGTATTGTAGGCGGGAAAAAAATTAACAGCATTACTTTTATAGATGGCCGTGCTTATCTGGGTTGTGAATTTGGGATCGTTATTATTGATCTGAATAAACAAGAAGTGAAAGACACTTATTTCATTGGTCCAAATAGCAGCAACATCAATGTAACCGATGTTGCATACAACGGCACAGACATCATTGCAACTACTGAAACCGGAATTTACAAAGCGAACTTTAATGACCCTTCGATTTTTAATTATAATGCGTGGACAAAAGATCTTTCACTTGTTGAGCCTAATGGCAATTACACATCAGCTGCTGTTGTCGGCAATAAATTTGTGGTAGTTAAAACTAATCTTGTTACTGAAAAAGATTCTGTTTTTATTTATGATGGTAGCAACTGGAACTATTTTATCAATGAAGACTCTAAAGGTGCTTACGTTGATGATCACAATGGAAAAATAGTTTATCGCAATAATTATCGTCTTGCAACTTATGATGAATCCGGAACATGGCTCAATGAGGTCAATGCTTCCAGTGGTGTTAGCCTGAATCTACGGAGAGGTTTTGAAGATGTAGATGGGAATTTTTGGGTAGCTGATCAGAACAACGGATTGTATGGAAAATATACCGACAACTCTTACCATATGATCATACCGAATGGCCCGGGAGCGGAATCAGCTTATAGCATGCAGGCTTTGCATAACAGATTGTGGGTCGCTTCAGGTTCAGTTGATGGCGACAAACCATTTTTTAATATACAGAATGGTATCTATCGTTTTAAAGATGGAAACTGGAAAACATTTAATCGATTAACCGATTCACTTTATAATAAAGCCTGTCAAATTTCTTCACCTGCAGTGAGCGCAGTTGCCATTGATCCTAACGATCCGGAACATGTTTTCATTGCAAGTTATGGTGTTGGAATTCTTGAATATCAGAATGACAAAGGAGTGCAGATTTACAATACACTTAACAGTTCTCTGTCACACGTTACTGTTTCCGATTCAAATGATATCCGTGTTGGCGGATTAACTTACGATCCTGAAGGAAATCTATGGGCAGTTACAGGTTATACAATTCGTGCCGTTACTGTTAAACGTGCAAGTGATGGCGGATGGCATACATATCAGCTGCCTGATCCGAGTTTGATAGATATTGTTTGCTTTAAACCAGTGGTTGATGATTACGGACAAAAATGGTTTATCGGACACAAAGGTGCGAGTAATGGTGCCGGATTATTTGTAATGAAAGAAGGCAGCCTGACTAATGATAACGGACTACAACTGAAACAATATACAAACCTCAAAAATAATGGAGCCTTACCGGATCTGTTTGTGCGCTCATTAGCAAAAGACAAAGACGGTGCTATCTGGATCGGAACCAATCAAGGAGTAGCGGTGGTATACAATCCGGGAAGTGTATTTGACGGAACTAATTACGATGCACAAAAAGTGATCATTGAACAGGATGGATATGCGCAGTATCTCCTGGAAACTGAATATGTAAATGTAATTGCAATTGATGCTGCTAACAGAAAATGGTTTGGCACTGCCAATGGTGGAGTGTTTTTGATGTCAGCTGACGGAACAAAGCAATTACAGAATTTCAATACCGAAAATTCACCGCTTCCTTCTAACAATGTTACAGAGATAGCTATCAATGATGTTTCAGGAGAAGTTTTTATTGCAACAGAAAAAGGTTTGATCAGTTATCAAAGTGATGCTACGCAAGGTGGCGACGCCTGTAGCGGATATCAGGTTTTTCCTAATCCTGTTCAACACGATTATTCAGGACCAATCGCAATTAAAGGACTGGTAAATAATGCTGATGTAAAAATTACTGATGTTGCAGGAAATATTGTATATCATACAAAAGCGAATGGCGGTCTGGCTGTGTGGAATGGCAAGAATTACAGAGGTGAACGCGCACAGACGGGAGTTTATATTGTATATGTTTCCAATGAAGACGGCTCTCAGACCTGTACAACTAAAATGATGTTTTCAAGATAATGCTTCACAAGACCCGGGGGATAGTTTTTTCATATACAGAATATCGCGAAACGAGTCTGATCGTAAAAATTTATACTGAACTCTTCGGGATTCAATCTTATATTGTAAACGGTGTCAGAAAAAAAAATGCAAAATTAAATGTTGGCTGGTTTCAACCTTTGACTCTTGTTGAACTTGTTGTCTATCATAAAGAACGCCATGGCTTGCAACGCATTTCGGAAATTCGTCCGATGCCGCCATTGCGCGATATTCCTTTTGATGTTATTAAAAGCACGATCACATTATTTCTGAATGAAGTTTTATGCAAAGCAATTAAGGAAGAAGAAGAGAATCAGCTGCTGTTCGAATTTTTATTCAACACCATTCAACTTTTCGATGTTCAGCAACCTGTTTCAAAAGATTTTCACTTACTCTTTCTCATTCGATTGACACGCTATCTTGGATTTTATCCTATTCAAAATTACAATGCAGACCAGACATGCTTTAACCTGATCGATGGAAAATTTCAGTCTGAAATTCCTTTGCATCCATATTATTTAAATGAGAAATCTGCGACTCATTTTTCAAACCTTATCTTTCAATCTGCCGACCTTTCAGGAAATCTGAATATTAATTCGGAAGACAAAAAAATTCTGCTGGAAAATATCCTGGAATATTATCGTCTGCATGTAGCAGGATTTTTTGGAGTGAAATCGCATAAGGTGTTGGAGCAGGTTTTTGAATAATTCGTTAACCGAGATTTGTAATTCGAGATTCGAATTATTATTTCAAAGGGAGTTTTTGAAATAACATTTGGAGTGGATAAATAGGTTGTAATATTTTCCCGCAGAATTGCGCAGAATACGCAGAAAAACCGCAGATTTTTTTTGATTTTAATCTTGTAAAGAAAACTTATTCCGCAGGAATCTCTGCGGATTTTCTGCGTATTCTGCGCAATTCTGCGGGAAATACTTTTAAGCTTTGATGCAGTCACTTTTAAAAATTCCGCAACTACAAAAAAAATCCTAATTTCACTCTCGATAAACACACAAAATCCACCACCATGAAAAAAACATTTACACACACATCTCTGACTTTCATTTTACTGTTCTTCTGCTTCACCAATGTTCATGCACAATGGCAACAAACCAATGGCCCATTCGGTGGTGTTATTTCTGCAATTGAATCCGATGGTACACACTTTTACGCTTCCTGCAGAGGCGGAGGTTTATACCGTTCCGATGACAATGGTCTTACCTGGCCTAATCACTTTTTTGATGGCACCTTCTTTTCATTCACCGATCTTTTGGCTGATGGATCAAAACTTTATGGCGCCAGTAACAACGGTTTTGCGATGTCAACCGATAATGGCTTGACCTGGACAATCAGCAGTACCGGCCTTACATCAACTTCGAATTGTTTACTTAAAAGCGGCTCAAGTTTATTTACAGGAACACTTGGCGATGGAGTATTCATTTCAGGTGATGATGGCACAACATGGACACCTTCAAATACCGGAATTACTGCAAGTAATATTTATTGTTTTCTACCCGACGGAACAGATATGTACGCAGGTACTGAAGATGGTGTATTTAAATCCGATGACAATGGACTCACGTGGACTGCTGCAAGTACCGGACTTCCTACTGGCAGTACTGTAAAAAGTATTTCTGCTGTAAGTGGTACAATATTTATCGGAGTCGACAGCTATGGAGTTTACCAATCAGATGACAATGGCGCAAACTGGAACATTACCGGAACAGGAATACCACCATCAGCATATTATTATACAACTATGTTTTCAAAAGGAACCGATGTATACGTTGGAATTTATGGATTAGGAATTTATAAATCTGCCGACAATGGTGCAACATGGAATGCTGCAATTTCAGGAATTTCAAATTTGTATGCTATTTGTTCTGCTGCATTGGGAAGCGACTTATATGTAGGTACAGAAGCAGGATTTTTCTCATCGATAGACGATGGAGCAAATTGGGATCTTAAAGTTGAAGGTATGAAAGCAAGTTATATCACTTCTCTTAATTATAATGGTTCAGTAATCATTGCAACTTCTAATGGTGGTGGATTGTTTACTTCTTCAAACAGCGGACTAGATTGGATTACTGCCAATAATGGTTTTGCAGAATTTGAGCAACAGGTAATTTTGAGTGTTGGAACAAGAATCTTTTGTGGAACAGCAACAAACGGTATTTATATTTCTGATGATGACGGACAAACCTGGACTATTTCTTCAACCGGATTATCCAGTTCAAGTATATACTCAATGACTGCCAAAGGTGGTCTTATCTTCGCAGGTTCTTTAGGAAATGGTGTGTATGTTTCTGCAGACAATGGAGCAACCTGGACCCCAACAAACAATGGACTTCTTTCTGCAAACATTTCTTCACTGGTATCGGAAGGATCCAATCTTTATGCAGGAACATTTGGTGATGGAGTATTTCTTTCTACTGATGATGGTGCCAACTGGAATGCCGTTAATACAAATCTTCCTGAGCCTACAGTTTATAGTTTAACTGCAATCGGCAATGAAGTGTATGCCGGAACAAATGCAGGAGTGTACATGACAAACGATGCTGGAGTAAACTGGACACTCATGGACAATGGACTTTCATCAATGGTACTTAGTGTTTCTAACGATGGAACGAATTTGTTCGCATGTCCTAACGGTGGTGGAGTTTTCATTTCAACTGATTATGGAGCAAGCTGGACAGAATTCAATAATGGCCTTGAAAATAACCCTTATGTTTATGGAGCACTTAACATATCCGGTATGCTTTACATCGGTACGGGCGGAGCAGGAATCTGGTCGAGACCATTTAGTGAATTGACTAATATTTCAGTTGCAAATTATGACAAGTCGCTGCAGATCTTTCCAAATCCAACATCCGGAAAAATCAACTTTACATTAGAAAACAATTCCAGTATTGAGAAAGTTGTCCTTTCTGACATCTCAGGGAAAGTTCTACTTGAATTAAAACCACAAATTTTCAGTGGAAGGATTTTCGAAATTGACGGAACTAAATTTAGTAAAGGAATTTATTTTCTGAATGTTTATTCAACTAACAGAATAGATTCCCGAAAAGTAATTATTGAATAATTCCTTTATCGCTGCATTTGTTTTGCTGATTTATAGTCTGCATTTATAGCGGGGTGTAGTCTGCATTTTTATAGTTGGGGTGTAGTCTGCAGACTACACCCCAACTATAAAAATGCAGACTACACCCCGTCTTTACATTACAAGCTATTCTTCACCAAAGTGCAAAAAACCATTTTTCAAAAAATCCTCATTTTCTCAATAAAACGCACATTAACAAAATCATTTTCATCAAAATTATGCGGCTTTAAGTGCTTTTTTTACCTTGCACGCTAAGTTAATTCAAATGGCATTTATAGACGAAATTCTCGAGAAACCAAGCTATGGCTGGACCGACGATAAAGGAAATTTTTACAAACCTTCTCCGAAAGAACTGATTAGAGAATTTTTCAAAAGGACGAATGTATTCAAGAATAAAAAGAACTGGCTTGCCTTTACATCATGGGTGTCAATCCTGATCCTGTTTCCATTTTTCCTTCTTTTCATCTTTAAATTCTTTACCTGGAAACTTCTGATCGCTACATTTATCTATAGTATGATCATCATGGGAACTCACGGCACGATCTGGTATCACCGTTACTGTACTCATGGAGCTTATACTTTCCGCAATCGCTTCTGGAGAATTCTCACACAGAATTTTGTATTGAAAATAATTCCGGAAGAAATATATGTTGTCTCGCATCATGTTCACCATGCAAAATCTGATACTCCCGGTGATCCATATAATGCATACGGTGGATTTCTGTATTGCTTTCTTGCAGACGTAAATCATCAACTGATCAATAGAAATTTAACTGAAGCAGAATATGAAAAAGCTTCAGGATTGATGGAACGTGTGGGTATTTACCGAAACACATACAAGCAATACCAGAAATGGGGATCAATTGCAAATCCATTTAATACAGCTTTCTTTATCTTACTTAACTGGACATTCTGGTTTTCGATTTTCTATCTGATTGGTGGAATTCCTCTGGCTGTAGCATTATTTGGCGGAGCATTCTTCTGGGCAGTTGGTGTTCGTACTTTCAACTATGAAGGACATGGAAAAGGAAAAGATAAAAGAGAAGAAGGAATGGACTTCAACAGAAATGATATGTCTATCAATCAATACTGGCCGGGAATTGTTGCCGGCGAATGGCATAATAATCATCACCTCTACCCTTCAAGTGCACGCGCAGGATTTCTGAAATATCAAATTGATTTTGCATGGTATTATATTTATACGCTTTATAAAATTGGCGGAATCAAATCTTATCATGATTCTAAAAAACAATTTGACGAACAGTATTATGCGCCTTATATTCAAAAAACTGTTCAAGGCAAACATGAAGTTCAGGAAACTTCAAAAGTCTGACTAAAAATATTTTTTTATGGAGTCTGTAAGTTTTGTCAAAGCTACGCATGCTGATGTCGAAATGATCAGCAGAATGAGAGTTGATTTCCTTACCGAATATTGGGGAAAGCAAAGCGATCATAAGGAAAACATGCTCCTGGAAAATCTGCATAATTATTTCAGACAAACGCTAAATAGTTCTTCGATGTGCTGGTATGCAAAAAGTGCTGAAACAATAGTTGGTATCGGCTTCATTGAAATTCATGATCAACCGGGAAACTTTAAAAACCCTTCCGGAAAAAAGGGCGGATGTTGAAGATATATTAAAAAACTTCTTTCCGGAAAAAGAGGGATTTGTACTATCTTAAACCAAACACTTTTGAATCTTGAAATCCGAGTTACCGTTTTGAATTGCATGCTTAAGCGGCCCTGCTGCGCGGGTGTAAGAAAAACGGATTTAAATTGCAATCCGGCAAGGTCCGACGTCGAGGAATTTGGGCCTGGGGGATTTTAGTGGTGTAGGGTTTTAGGCGGTTTTTAAAGTTGCGTGGTTAATTGAGTTTAAAACAGTTAATAACCTTTTTAATTTTTAAATTATTTTTTTAATAATCAAAAAGCCGTCTTCCGAATCCATCTTGGCAAAATAATCGCTCCAATGAAAAGATACGGATAGTAACTGACGAGTCTCCACAACAATCCTAAAGATGCTGAAAGTCCGTGCGGGATGAATTCACCCAGAAAATCGGAGAACATGAATTCGGCAATTCCGCTTCCCCCCGGTGTTGGACTGAAAAGAATGATAATACCCATTACGATCTGTCGGCCGAAGATGAGATAGTTATCGATATTCACATTATGAAATGCGAGGATAAGACAATTTACAATACAATAGCGTGCTGTCCACGAAACAAATGTTCCCGCGAATGAATAGACCCAGAATTTTCTGCTTTTATTTTTTAAGCCCTTCGAAGCAATAATTAATTGTGATCCTGTTTCAAGTGCATTCGTTTTCCATCGTTTAAGGAGTGGTAGTGAAAACAATTTCAGTAAAAGCCATTTTACAAATCTTGGATTTACGAAGAGTGCATAGGCAACAAAGATCTTATAAGCAAGAATGATATAATATACAGCCCAGAACGAATAGAAAAATCCACTTCCGAATTTTACCGGATTAATCGCATTTACATCAATGGTTGAAAATAGCTGGTCCTTCCCAATTGTATAATAGACCAATGGAGCCATGATGGCCAGAAAAACACCATCCTGAAAAGAAGAAAGCATAATTGCTGTTATACTTTTTCCCATATTTATTTTCTCGCGATTCAAAATAAAGATCGCAAAAACAAAACCTCCGCCTAACATTCCGGGCGCTAATGCCGAAGCAAATTCCCAAAGCATGATAACGTTGAATGCATTTCGCCATTTCAACTGATCATCGGTCAATGCACGGATCCGGACCATGTATGCTCCATCGCGAATAACCATCATGACCAATGCCATGAAAATCCAGAATGTGGAATTCCATGTCCATTGAATATTATCAAATGCCTGTTTATCGAAATTGCGAAGCAACAAATAGGTCGCTGCTCCCAAACCAAGGATCACCGGTATAAAAATTCTACCGGGACGAAATGCTTTTAAGAGTTGCTTGGTTTCTGTCTGCATTCAATGCTTGTTGATCACGCTTCCGGCTCAAGATTCTCGCTTAGCCAGAAATTGTTGAAGCCCATGCCCAACGTGATCTTGATCAATTGCTCTTGTAACAACTCTAAAACTCCTAAGAAAGTAAAGATGGCCTGAACTTTATTTTCACACGAAAATATTATATCAGTAAAAGGTACTTTCTCCTGCCCTTTTAACATCGTTTTTACGATATTCTTCTGGTCAGAGATAGTATATGGATAAGCTACGACATGATGAAAAACTTTGTTCTTCTCTGCATCAAAACGTTTCAACACTTTATTGAAACTATTCAGTAATTGATAAAGTGTAAGATTCATCAATTCTTCTGCATGAGAATTCTGCATTGCTATTGTTGCAAGTTCTTTCTGGATATTTCCGCGATTGGTTTTCATACCACGGTCGTCTTCCATTACTTTCAACTCTTCACACGATTCTTTATATTGTTTGTAAAGCAATAATCTTTCAACAAGATCTTTCCGCGGATCAACTTCATTGCCCTGATCATCTAACTCAGGACGAGGCAACAACATCTTTGCTTTGATACGCATCAAGGTTGCTGCAACTAAAATAAATTCACTCGCAAGTTCAATATTCAATTCATTCATCCGGTGGATGTACGAAAGAAAATCGTTCGTGATATTGGAAATAGGAATATCGTTGACATCGATCTCATCGCGCTCAATAAAAAAGAGCAACAGATCAAACGGACCTTCGAATTGCGGTAATTTAATTTCAAAAACTTTTTCCACTTTAACCGGGATTTACTTTGATTACTTTAATGAAGTGATTACCGCAATTAGAATAACGGGTAATTATATTAGGATTCAAACTTAAGGAAAAATTATGACTTTTTCAGGGGTAGATTGCTACTGCTTTTCAACAAAACCAATCCAAATCTACCTGATTTTCAATAATATATAAAAGTGCTATCCCGGCAATGTGGTTTCCATGTGGTTTTGCTTTCTGAGAGCATTTCCATATCCTTTTTAAATAGCTTTGGTTTTTCATTCTTACCAAAAAAGAAATTTCATTCAATGAATCGATTCACACTTACCTTTCTGCTTGTGCTTATAACACTGTTTGGTTTTTCGCAAACTATTCAGACAAGAGACAGTACAGCTATAATGTATAAATTGACTGAAAATGTTTTTGTCATAATTCACGACGATGCTACTGATGAATGGCCGCATGGTAACACCGGTGTTATCGTTGATGCAGAAGGCGTTTTTGTAATTGACGCATGTTATCTGCCTTCTCGTGCAAGAGCTGATATCGAACTTATCCGCAGTGTTACAAAAGCTCCTGTAAAATATTTAGCATTTACTCACTGGCATTTTGATCATAACAATGGAGCGATTGCATACAAAGAAGCATTTCCTGACATAACGATCATCAGTGAACGGGAATCACAGAAGTACATTGAACTAAATGCAAACTGGTGGAGTAAGATGTCGACAAAGGCTAACGGACAAAGAAATAAATCACTTAACGAATTGATCGCTGAAACTGAAAAGGGAATCGATACGGTTTCCGGAAAACCATACACCGCTGAAGAGATCACTAAAAGAAAAAGATCAATTGCCATGCGTAAAAATGAAATGCAGGAATTGAAGGACCTTACAGTGATCAAACCTGATAAAACATTCGACAATGAACTTACCATTCAACTTGGCAAAAGAACTGTTATATTAAAGGATCATATTTGTGCTAACAGTCCGCATGATGTCACCTTTTATTTACCTGATGAAAAAATTCTTTTTGCAGGCGACATTATTGTTCAGACACCTTTGCCATATGTTGGAGCTTCATGGCCGGTTACATGGATAGATGCATTAAAAAAATAGAAAATACTCCTGTTACATTTTTAATTCCGGGACATGGACCTGCTTTACGAGATCATTCATACACAAATCATCTCAGAACTTTTTTCGAAAGCATTAATTCAAAAGTTGAACTTTTTATACGTGAAGGATTAACACTGGATGAGATTCAATCCAGAATTGACATGAGTGATTTTAATTCAGGAATCTGGGCTCCACCATTAGTCACAAAAGACGACTGGAATTATACCGTTTCAACAATCACCGAAAGAGCATGGAGATGTATCAGAGGACAAGGCGGAAAGTAAAATATTCTTTGGCACATCTTTTTCCTTAAGTAAAGAAATTAATGTGATGAAAAACGATATTACCGGAAAAGTTTCCATACATATAAATGCTACAACAGATAAGGTCTGGGAAGCATTAACTACACCCGAAATTATAAAAAAATATTTCTTTGGTACTGATGCTGTTTCTGACTGGAAAGTTGGGAGTTCATTAATATTCAAAGGTGAATGGGAAGGAAAAAAATATGAAGATAAAGGAACGATATTAGAAAATATTCCCGGTAAAACTTTTCAATATGACTACTGGAGCTCAATGTCAGGAATTGAAGACAAACAAGAAAACTATCTGATAATTACTTACTCTCTGGTAAAGAAAGATGATGGAACAGACCTGACAATAACACAAGAAAATATTCAGGATGAAAAAACGAAGGTGCATTCCGAACAGAACTGGACCAAGGTAATTACCGATTTAAAAAACCTTCTGGAAGAGTGATTCCCTTTTACATTAGAACTATTCTGATATTCTTTCCCTTTTTAAAAAAATATAATCAGAAACTAATGGTGAAATCCCGTTTAACTTACACTCAGTAGCTATCTGCGCTCTGTGATAAGTTGAATGATTCACAACATGAAATAAAATATCTCCGGAAGTACTTATAAATGTTTCACCTTTTGAATTTGTATACTTAATTTTTTCATCAAAATTTTGTGACTGTAGAATTTCAAGTGTTTTTAAAAAATTAGACAGATCATACTTTTCAAGTTCTTCATATGAATGAATCTCCCATACTTCAAAAGGTGTTTCACCTGTAATTCTACTGTTCCAGATCTGATGTGCATTTATAATATGATTAATCAACTGAATTGACTTTTCTGAAACCCTGTCCGAATTTTCAGTTAAGAGTTCTATCAACTTCTGATTATAGTGATGGCTGTACTCAAATAACTCTTTGAAAAATGCTTTCATATGCTTTTAATATTAGATTGGTTCAACACCAGAGGGCTGAAATTTATGAAAATTGTTTGTTTCAATTTTACAATATTGACTCAGAAATCAAAAATTCACACAATTATTTGAATTCCATTCACCAAATCACCCCGAAGTGTTAAAATAATGATTATACTTGTGTATAACTAGTGGTTCTTTGATCCGGATTCCGCCCGGGAGCACATATTAAATAGTTTTTTTTGCAGTGATTAAGATCAAGAAGTATTATTTCCAGGCAAATGAATTCGCTAGAAACAGTTAACGGTTTTCAATTTAAAGAATTTTGGGAATAAAAAAAATGGGGAAATGAAAGGGAAACAATTTACATTGAAAGAAGGGTTAGGTGAACTGTCAAGAATAAACAAGGAACAAGCCGATATTCTTAATACAATTCCAACAAGTATCGTTTTGCTCGATAAAAATGGAATCATTATTAAGGTAAATCAAAAATTAATCCTTGCAGGGAGGGAAACTGGAATCCCTGAAAATTTTATTTATCCGGGAAAACACTTTTCGGCTATCATTGAAACCTCACTCGATTCCGGCAAGGAAACTGTTGAACTAATTTCAGAAGGAATTCAGGAAATTCTTTCACTGAAGAGCGACAATTTCAAAATAGAATATAGAGGAATTTCAATTTCAGAAATCAGATGGTACAAAATGGAGGTGCATCCACTTACCGGAGTTACGGATGGCGAAATTGTTATCATGCGGTCTGAGATCACCGATCAAAAGCGCACTGAAGAAGAAATGAAACTTCTGATCAATAATACAGAAGAGTCATTTATATTATTAGACAAGGATCTTAAAATTGTTTCATTCAACAACCAATTTCAAAATTTGTATAAAAAATATTTAAGACTACATGTTAAGAAGGGCGACTTTATAATAAATTATGCGCAACCCGATAGAAAAAAAGCTGTTATGGAAATTTATCAACGTGTCTTAAAAGGCAATGTTGAATTTTCTTCAATTGAAATTCCGATTTCTGAAACAGAAATCAAATCATTTTCAATGAAGTTTAATCCAGCCAGAGATAATTTCGGAAACATCTTTGGCGTATTCGTGACGGCGGCAGATATTACAGAAATAAAACAAGCAGAGCTTCTGAAGGAATTTGAAAAAAGAGATAAAGAAGCACTTATTAATAGCACAGATGATCTCATTTGGAGTGTATCCAAAGAATTCAATCTTATTGCAGCCAATAATTCTTTTCATAATAGTTTGAAATATTTTAGCGGCAAAACACTTCAAGCCGGTGACAATTTATTGCAGGAAGGAGTTTTTCCAGATGACTTTCTTAAACTTTGGAAAAGTTTATACTTGAAAGCATTGGATGGCCAGACTTTCAAAACTGAGATCTTTACTGATTCTGCCATTAGAGGAAATGAAATGTGGACAGAAACCAGTTTCAATCCAATATGGAATGACAGCAAAGTTGTTGCGATTGCATGCTACTCCAGAAATATTACTGACAGAAAAAATACTGAAGAAAAGATCAAGCGTAATGAAGCATTACTGGCAGAAGCGCAAAAACTTGCAAAATTAGGTAGCTGGGATTTCGATTTTAAGGCAAACAAATTAACATGGTCTGAAGAACTTTATAATGTTTTTGGCATTAACAAAGACACTTTCATTCTCACTCATGATTCATTTGTAAAATTAATCGATCTTGAATATAGGGAACTTGTAGTAAAAAATTGCGATAACACACAGCATACAGGCGAACCTTTCTCAATTGAATATACTATTTCTGACGCTTTTGGTGAACAAAAATTTATTCAGGAAAGAGGTTATGGCAAAAAAAATAAATCCGGAGAAGTTGACAGGATGTTTGGAACAGTTCAAGATATAACTGAACAGAAAAAAGCCGAAGAAAAACTTATCAATACTTCCAAAGAACTACAACGTGCATTGAATGATTTGCATAAAGTGATGGATTCATCACTGGATGTGATCTGTGCTGTAAACGAGCAAGGTTATTTTGTCAAAGTAAGTGCAGCCTGTAAAGCAGTATGGGGATATTCGCAGGAAGAAATTATCGGAAAACAAGTATTCGATTTAGTTTTTTCGGAAGACCATGAAAAGACCAGAAAAATTGCCAATAAAGTAATGTCAGGCACTAACATTTCTCACTTTGAAAATAGATATGTTCGTAAAGATGGTTCCCTTGTGCCAATTTCATGGGCAGTAAGGTGGGATCCGGTTGACAAAATAAGATATGGTGTTGCCAGAGATATTACAGAGAAGAAAAGACTTGAAAGTGCTTTTGAAACTGAGCGACTACAGTTTTTTGATCTCTTCTCAAAAGCACCATCAAGTATGGGATTTTTAAAAGGCCCGGATCATGTCTTTGAAATGGCAAATCCTCTATATCTGCAGCTTATGGGCAAAAAAGATATCATTGGCAAAACTGTGAAAGAAGTTGTGCCGGAAGTTGAAGAACAAGGTGCAATCGCTATGTTGGATCATGTATACAGAACCGGTGAAACATTTACTGCAAATGAAATGCATTTTCGCTTCGATAAATATAATAATGGAACTTTGGTTGACCATTTTCTAAACCTTACTTACCAGGCGCATAAAGGAAATGATGATAAAATTGACGGCATTCTGTTTTTTGCTGTAGATGTTACAGAGCAGGTTGTTTCTCGTAAAAAGATAGAAGAAAGTGAAGCCAGATTAAATGAGGCTCAAGCTTTAGCAAAAGTTGGTAACTGGGAAACAGATCTGGAGTCATTGCATGTAACCTGGTCAGCAGAAACATTTCGAATTTTCGAAATCGATCCAGCAGAATTTCAATCCTCTCACCCGGCTTTTATTCAATATGTACATCCTGATGATGTAGAAAAAGTAAACAATGCATTCTTTGAATCATTTCAGACAGATTCTGTTAACTCAATTGAACACAGAATCATTACTCCAACAGGTCATGAGAAAATTCTCGAAGAAAGATGGCAAATAACAAAAGGTAAAAACAATAAACCAATTCGTGCAGTTGGTACTTGTCAGGATATTACTGAAAGGAAAATTGCTGAATTAGAAAGATCAAAGATCACCAACGACTTAATTCAACGAAACCGGGATCTGGAACAGTTTGCTTTCATCATTTCCCATAACTTGCGCGCACCTACTGCTAACATAATCGGATTCGCTGAAAATTTATTAAATGAATCGCTGACCCCGGAAGAAGAAAAAGATTTTTTAAAGGGGTTATCTATTTCTGTTGATCGCCTCGATAATGTAATAAAAGATTTAAATAAAATTCTTCAGGTCCGTCGCGAATCTGATGGAAAAAAAGAAATAATTTCTCTTCAAGGTTTAGTGAATGACATTTCAATTAGCATTGAAAACTTAATTGATAAGTACAATGTCATCTTTAAAATAGATTTTTCAAAAGTTTCAGAAATTTATAGCTTGAAAGGATATCTACATAGTATATTTTTCAACCTTATCAGTAACAGTATAAAATACAGAAATCCGAATGTTGATCCCGTTATTGAAATAAGCAGCAGTTCTGAAAATGGAAAAATTAAAATTATCTTCAAAGACAACGGATTAGGAATTGATCTTAAATCTAAAGGGGACAAGATCTTTGGTTTATACAAACGGTTTCATTCTCATGTGGAAGGAAAAGGACTTGGCTTATTTATGGTAAAAACTGAGGTAGAGTCCCTCGGAGGTACGATCAATATTATGAGTGAGCCTGACAAAGGAACAATGTTTACGATTGAATTTCAATCTCAAAACAAATCATCATGAAAACACTTATTAAACAATTTTTAATTGTAGATGATGATCCTCAGAACAATTCTCTCTCCAGAATGGCTATCAGAAAAGTTTTAGGAAATGTTCCGGTAAAAGATTTTGAAGTACCTGAAACCGGATTGGAATATATTGGAAAAGATTTCGAAACCGGAAGCAGTGATGAAAAAACAGTTTTACTTCTCGATATAAACATGCCTACCATGACCGGCTGGGAGTTTCTTGAAGAGTTTGACAAATTAAACGAGAACATTAAAATGCAGTTTCAAATTTATATGCTTTCTTCATCCGTAGATCCATCCGATATAGAGCGTGCTACTTCTAATCCGCTTGTTACAGATTTTATTGAGAAGCCTTTGAATAAGGAAGCTTTGGAGAGAATGTTTGGGTGAAATGAAAAATGAATTTTTATATAAAATAAATTTTTTAATGAAATTTCAAAATAAAAATAAAACACTAAGACCACTAAGTTTTTAGCACAAGAGCACAAATGATGCATTTTTCATAAGTGCTCTTGTGCTAAAAACTTAGTGAACTTAGTAATCTTTTTCTCTAAATTATTTCTGAGGATTTTCGTTAAAGCTCATCATCCAGTTAATTCCGAATTTGTCTTCACACATTCCAAAGTAATCGCCCCAGAATGTTTTGTTCATTGGCATCGTTACTTTTCCGCCCTTTGACAGACCATTGAAAATTTTATCAGCTTCATCTTTTGATTCTGCATTGATGGAGATCGAAAAATTATTTCCCTTTATATATGAGGCTGCCCACTCACCGCCGGTATCACTGCCCATAAGCGATGTATCTTTGCCTACAGGAAGAGAAATGTGCATGATCTTATTCATCATTGCATCCGGCATTGGTGGTTGACCTTCCTGTGGTGGCATATCCTTAAAACGACCCACATAACTAAAATCACCTCCAAAAACTGATTTGTAAAACTGGAATGCCTCTTCGCAATTTCCATCATAATTAAGATAAACATTTACTGATGCCATTGTAGTCTCTTTTTGAGTTAGGGAACCAAAATTAGTAATCTATCATCAGAAATCAATAAATTAATGCGAAATGAATCATTTTTGAACCTACATAATAAAGTAGTGTTTTCATCAATTTTCTATCAGAAATCACCATTCGCTGCTTCCATACTTTTCGCTAAAATTCCCCTGAATAGGGTAAAAATTACACCATTTTAAATGTAATTCCTACGTGAAATGTCAATTATTATGCAGGAATACAATTTGCAGTACTGAAAATTAAAAAACAACAATGAAAAAATCACTCAATATTTTGTTTGTGGCAGTTGTCACAAGTTTATTCTTCGCTTGCGGGTCAAGCAATACCGATAGTGTCGAACAAGCAAACGACATGAACGATAAAAAAGACTCATCAGGTTCTATGATGACCATAGATGATAATGATGCTAAATTTCTTGTTGAAGCTAGCGATGCAAGCATGATGGAAATTGAAGCCGGAAATCTTGCTCAACAAAAAAGCACAAACAAGTCTGTTGTTGATTTCGGTAAAATGATGTCTACTGAACATGCTAATGCAAATACTGAAATTCAATCAGTAGCATCAATGAAAAGCGTGACTATGCCAACTTCTATGAGCGAAGATCATATGAAAAAAATTAACGACCTCCGTGAAAAATCAGGAAAAGACTTTGACAAAGATTATATGTCAATGATGGTCGACGGACATAAAAAAGTTATAAATGATTTTGAGAAAATGTCAACTGATGCAAAGGATGATGACATCCGGGCACTGGCTGCAAAATTACTCCCTACGCTTCGTACACATCTTGAAATTGCAGTTAAGATCGAAGATGGTCTTAAGAAGTAATTAGTGAAATGTTTAGTTAAGATGGTTTAATTGGTTAAAGGAGTTTATGGTGTTGTGGTAGACCTTAAACTCCTTTTCCAATTTTTTTTATTTAACCACATCATTCGTCATTCTATCAATTGAACGACGCCAGTTATTATAATCAGAAACTATCCTTTTTAAGTCTTCAAATTTTAGATTATTATTCAAAATATTTTCAGAAATTTCAACATTATCACCAAAGTAGTCAGATAGCTGCTTTTTGCCTGTTGATTCGTACAGTGATTTTTTAAGTTCAATTGGTTTTGCACCTTGAATTTTCACAATAAAACGGTCTTCCGCAGTTTCATTTCCTTCAAAGATCGTTAGCTTAGCAAATCCGTCAACAAGAATTTTGCCCTTGTCTTGTCGATGTAATGAATCAACCTGGCCAAAAGTTATTTGAGAAATAAGTATTGAGAGTATTATGAGGATTTTTGCTTTCATAAATTGTGTGAGTTAAAATATGCAAGATAAGTTCTTTATTTTATACTTATTTCAATTGACTTGATTATACAGCGATTCTGCCTTAATTCAATAAATTCACTTTTCAATTTTAAATGATATTAATTTCTGAACATCGTTCACAAGTGTTTTATCAGTAACAGATATTCTGATACCGCGCCCTTCTGAATATACTTTTGCCGACTTCAATTCATTCATTATCTCTGATGAAATCTTGCTTTTCAGAATTGAATCTGTAGCTTTTTGACCAAACACAAAAGCTACTTTAAAATATTTGTCGCGAGGCAGCAAATAAATGATCACTCTTTTTTTATCGCTTATCCGAAAACTCCAGCCAAATTTTTCACTTGAAAATTTCCATTCATCAGTCGAATCCGGAGCAACTTTTTTCACATATTCTCTTAATTTATTCCACAAAACATAAGTCGACCCTAATGCAATTTTTAAATCAGCATCACCGGGAGTTTTTGTTTTGTCAGTAAAAATGCTTTTCATTTTAATTTTTTTATGGAAAAATTATTAAACGATCTGTTATCATATTTGACAACACCACCGGCAGTTCCAAACCAGATGTTTCCTTCCTTATCTTCGGTTATCCCAAAAACCTGTTTGTCAATTTCTCTAAGTCCTTCAATAAGGCTATTGTTTTTCGAAATTACTTCTGTAAAGTTTTTGCCATCGAATTTAGTTAATGCGATGTCCGGGCTATTTGCACCACCGCCACTGAACCACAGTATCCCTGCTCTGTCTTCGTAAATATTGCCGGAAAAATTTGTTGTAATGTTAGAAATGTTTTTTCCATCAAACCGGTCAATTCCTTCCCGGCTACTGATCCAGATCTTTCCTGTCCTGTCAGAATGAATAAACCGGACATTATAAAATGAATCACCTGTTGCATTTTTAAAATTTGCAAATGTCCCATTGTTGAAAATACTGATTCCGCTATGAGTACCTATCCAGATCTTTCCACTTTGATCCAAAGCAAGCGCCTGGACTGAATTTCCACTTAAACCTTGATGCGTAGTATAATTTATAAATGTATTGCCACTATAGCTACTTAATCCCTGATCTGTACCAAACCAGATGTTGCGACTATTATCTTCCAACATAGAAAAAACAGTATTCCCGGCAAGATGGTCGGCAGTTGTTATATTGATAAAATTTTTTCCATCGAATTTATAAACTCCGGCACCAACAGTTCCAAACCATAAGTTACCGGACCTGTCTTCCAGAATTGAGCAAATATGAAATTGCCTGAGTCCGGCCTTTAAAGTATAATTAATAAAATGTTTGCCATCATAACAAATGATCCCTTCCCAACTTGCCAGCCAGATATTCCCATTTCTGTCATTGAGAATATTACGCGTAATACTATGCGGTGCATATTCAGAAATAGTGTCCAGGTTTTGTTCAAATGCAGGATCGCCATCAACCTTACTATTCATTTTTTCAATTTCATGATTCGGATTTTCATCTTTCAAAACTGTTTTATCCCCGGAAGTGCAGGAATAAATAAAAATTAAAAAAGTATAAATGATTAACCTGATAATAAACGAAGGAGAATATTTACTATGTTTAAATGTAACCATAATGCATAGGGCTATTGCCAATGAAGTTACAAATCTAATCCAATTTCGAGAAATGCCTTTACTCCATTTTACAAATTCTTGTTATTAATTTGTTATTGTAAAAAAAGAAACTCTCCGGAATTCTATAAATTAAGCTTTAAATTAAAAGAAACTGATTTTTCACCAGAACTTTCATCTCCTTGTTACTCTTATAAAATTTATTGGATATTGGGAAGACATTATCTAAATTTATGACCATGAACAGATTTTGGCTAATCGTAATTACTTTACTCTTTCAAAACACACTCTTTGCGCAACGTGAATATAATACCTGCGATTCAACTCAATTCATTTTAAATAATGACACAACTATAATTGCCGGTAAAAGAAATTTGTACGTATATACCAATTCTGTCACAAGTCACTTGTATGATTTTTCAACTTCAGATACAAATCAATATATCCGGGACTTTGATATCGTAAAGCCGGATTTGTGGTTTACAGTTGTCGGAAGCAGATACATTGGAGGCCTCACGCAATTATATAAAAGCATTGACCACGGACAATCATGGAATATAGACACCGCTCACTTCAGTGCAAGCAATGCGCAAACTGTTAGTTTTAATTTTTTAAGATCGATAAATAATTTGCAACATATCAATGGAGATACACTGATCATGTTTATGCATTATTATGAATCCGGCATTATTTATTCTACCGATGCCGGCAATACATGGACAAAATGGTTTGATAATTTAATAGTGCATTATCAGGGAATGCTGACCTGCAACGACAGATATTATCTCTATAGTTTCGAAGGAGATGCCTTTCGTCCGTGGATGTTCGGTTTCGACAAAAACCTGCTTTTTACACCCGATACAAATGGCGCATGGAATTCGTTTTTGCTTTCGTCGAATCACCCTCTCTGTTCTACCGCAAATGATACCGTCAACTGTATCTATGCACCAACTAGTGGTTCGCGTTGCGATCAGTATAATTATTTTAAAGATTTCATTGATTCGGTTTGCATTTCCTCAGACATAAATCATTTTGAGAATGCGCTTTTCCATATCTATCCAAATCCTGCGACGAATTACCTTACCGTAAATGTTTCGTTGTTCGAACCGGCAAGTATTTCTATCTACAACTTATTTGGCAATATATTGTCAACTACTTCAATAAGTAAACCGGATTCTGAATTTATTATTGATGTAAAAGATCAACCGGCAGGAATGTATATTTTACAATTAAAATCAAAAGGGAAAATTTATCAGATAAAATATATCAAGATTTGATTTTTTATTTTTCAGGTTAAGATTAGTTTTTCAACAGTGCTAATTGCCCGCTATGATAAGAAAGATGACTTATACGTGTGATCATGACATTTAATTTATTGCGATGAGGTTCTTTTGCAAAATCTTCAGCAGATATTGAATTGTGTTTCTCAAACCATTGTTCAGGGGTTAAACTTTCAAACTTTTTATTCAGAACTTCATTCTGCTTTCTCCACATTTCACGAAGTTCTTTTGCAGAAGGTATTGAGCTTGTTGCTTTGTCAGGGAATTTAATAAATGGCTCTTCCAATTGTGGAAATAATTTATCTCCTAAATTTAAAATGGGCAACATGTCATCATGGACAGCTATAAGATGACCGAATAAATAAATTCCGCGGTTCTTTCCGGGTGCTACTTCCTTTTCCAGTTTTTCATCTGAAACTGAATCCAGAATTGTATCAAATACTTTTAGTAAAGAATACCATCTGTCTAATACCATTTTGACCATTATTTGATTTGCTTCCATGTTCGTTTATATATTTCTGAATTAATAGTTATTCTGAATCATTAGAGAATTACACTAAATATCAGAATCATTTGAGGTATAATGTAGAAATAATTAAACATAATCCAAAAACTAATAAAGTTTGTCAAAAAGTAATTTTAAAAACAGGTTTTATTTAATGATTACTCAATCTTCTTGGTTTCTGTATTGGAGTCGCCCAGCCTACTGCAACCTGAAACTATTCAGGATCTTTTCTCCAACATCCTGATATTTGTCAAATTGATCCTGCTCGCATGTCAAAGTAAGAATGTACGCTTTCCCTTTCTTCACAAAAATGTCTTGTTCAAATTTGTATTTAGTTTCGCCTTCATTTCCGGTATAATAAATTTTATGATACTCCGATTCACCGCTCAATTGCCGTTCACTTTTAACTATAGAACTTCCCGGAATTATATTCTTGATCTGAGTTTCAGAAATTGTAATGTACTGATCCATATTCATACCATCCGGAATATCCTGTACTAACAAATTTACATTCTCCCGGACTTTATCGTTTTCAGAAAGTGCAGGCGACAGAATCATAAAGCTCATTCCATTTTTTTTGGATTGATCAAGATCCCAATTCGCGGGATAATGGATAGAATAATTATTTTCTGTAAGCGTTTTCCAGTCTTTTTCGTTTTCACCTATTTCCTTTTTAGAATTTCCACAGGAAAATAAAGCGAACAATAAAACCGACAATGCGGATAAATGAATGATTTTCATAGATTATGTTTTTAATTAATTAATGTGGTTTAGTCCGAATATGAATCGGAACCAAAATTTTTAAATAAAGAATCGTACCAGAAGGAAGATCGTTAGGGTGTAATTCGCAGAAGACGGGCGGGATCGTTGGGGTGTAGTCTGCAGACTACACCCCAACGTCCAAGCCGGAAGCTGTATGCTGTTAGGCGAATCTTAAGCGACATTACTTCTGCTGTTTCAATGACTCGAACACTGAGCGTGATTCCGCCGGGGGCAATGGAAAGAAACTGATAATAAAATTTTCGTTTTAATTTCCCGGACGAAGTCTGTGCACGGCGCATTGAAAGTGTGTTTTTTAATAACAAGACTTCGTCCTGCAGAATGTTTCAATTACAGTTTGTAATTAATTAGGAAGAGTTTAATAATTGAATGTTCTTTCGGTATACAGATTAAATATCAACACTTTTCTCTTCTTGATATTCAAATGAGTTTGATTTATAAGCCTGCAACTCAGGTTTAAACTCATTGAGAGAAAAAGGAATGAGTTTTGCACTACAGAACAGTCACTCAGGAGGAAACTTTTCGCAAATTTGGTAGACAGCATGCAGCTAGGTGATTTTTTAAGCGACATTATCCGGGAATATTCCCGTTTGCAAAGGGAATATTCCCGTTAAAAATATTTAATTCATACTTCACATAGTATTTCCATCCTAAAAAAGAAGCACTACCTTTGCAAAACCGACTCACACACGGTTTTCGTACTTTTCAAAAACACACACAATGAAAAAAATCTATCACTCCGCCACATGTACTACCTGCCAGCGTATTCTTAAAGACTGGAAACCCGGAAATGATGTAATTTTGCAAGACATCAAAACTGAACCGATCACCGCTTCGCAGATCGATGAAATGAAAAATCTCGCAGGGACATATGAATCGTTGTTCAGCAGGATTGCTATTAAATACCGCGGAATGGGATTGAATGAAAAAACATTAACGGAAAAGGATTATCGTAAACACATCCTGGACGAATACACTTTTTTGAAACGGCCGGTGATGATTCTGGACGACAAAATATTTATTGGCAACAGCAAAACAAATGTTGCCGCAGCTAAAGCTGCTTTGAATAGATGAATTCAAATACAAAGCTCACGTTGCAGCGTTCTCTGCTAATCTTATTTATGGCGTGAATTTCAGTGTCGCCAAGATCGTTATGCCTGCCATGATCAAACCCGCAGGATTCGTTCTGTTACGGGTCTTCTTCGCAACACTACTTTTTTTCTGATGCGATTCCTTTATAAAGTTTCTATTCAGAAAATGGAACGGAAAGATGTTTTCCGGTTTTCCTCCTCGGACTTTTCGGAGTTGCCATCAATCAGCTTTTATTCTTCAAAGGACTTTCTCTTACTTCCAACATCAATGCTGCTCTCATCATGACGAGCAATCCGGTCATGGTTGTACTCATTGCCGGTATTCTCATCAGCGAACGAATCACTTTGATCCGGCTTATCGGAATTTGTCTTGGGGTGATCGGTGCCGTTTCCCTCATCACCATGAGTCAGAAGCATGGAGTCGGTTCATTTTCAGGGGATTTGATGATTTTTATCAATGCCGCATCTTACGCTGTATTCATCGTTATGGTAAAACCAATGATGAAAAAATACGATCCGTGGTTCGTTCTCAGCTGGACGTTCTTCTTCGGATTGCTCATCGTCGCTCCTTTTGGTTTTGAAGATGTACTTGCTATTCAGTGGGAAGCGTTCACTGCAATCCACTGGTCTGCAATCATTTTCGTGATCTTCTTCACAACTTTTCTGGCTTATTTGCTCAATACTCTGGCCCTCAAAGAATTGAGTCCGGCCATCGTGAGTTATTACATTTACCTGCAGCCGATCTTCGCCACACTCATCACACTCTATATAATGCATGAACCCATAAAGTGGATTCACGCATTCGCTTGTGTGCTGATTTTCACAGGTGTGTATCTGGTATCGAACCCCACATTTGGCAAAGCGAAATCTTAAGCTAATTTTGCCTCACCATTTTTTAAACTAAACCCATGATCCGCTCAATGACCGGTTTCGGTACCTCGTCTATCGAATTTGAAAACAAAACCATTTCCGTCGAGATCAAATCGGTCAACAGCAAGTTCATGGATCTTAACCTCCGCCTGCCTTCCTCCTATAAAGAGAAGGAAATGGAACTTCGCACCGATCTCGCCCGCTTCATCGAACGCGGAAAATGTGAAGTGGCTTTTTCAGTTGAATCGCAAGAGGCTGCAAAGAAAACTGTCATCAACCGTCAGCTCGCAAAAGCATATTTCGAAGAACTCAAAATGCTCGATGCTGAACTTGGAATCTCTACTCCGAATTATCTGCAGATCATTCTTCCTTTACCGGATGTAATGATGAACGATAAAACTGTGTTATCGGAAGCCGAATGGAATGCTGTTCAAAAAGCAATGAAGCAAGCATCTGATGCATTTCAGAAATTCCGTTTGAATGAAGGTGCAGCTTTGCAAAAAGATATTGAACAACGTTTGCAGGCAATACTCGATGGACTGAAAGAGATTGAAAAATTCGAAGCAGGAAGAATTGAACTTGTTCGCAAACGTCTGCAATCGAATCTTGAAGAATTTATTCAACTCAATAACATCGACAGAAACCGTTTCGAACAGGAACTTATTTTTTACATAGAGAAATACGATATCTCCGAAGAGAAAGTGCGTCTGAAAAGTCATTGCGATTATTTCGTGAAGACAATGAAAGACGATCCATCAGCAGGAAAAAACTTTCATTCATCGCACAAGAGATCGGAAGAGAAATAAATACCATCAGTTCCAAAGCAAATGATGCCGATATGCAGAAGTCTGTTGCGATCATCAAAGACGAACTGGCAAAAATAAAAGAACAGATACTGAATGTAGTCTAATGGGGAAAGAGAATAAATTACTTTTATTCTGCGGACCATCGGGCAGTGGTAAAACTACCATCGTTCATGATCTGCTGGCGTCAGATCCCCGGTTGAAATTTTCTGTTTCAGCTACTACACGAAATAAACGCGCGAATGAAACTGATGGTGAAGACTATCATTTTATTTCTGTTGAAGAATTTAAACGCCGGATCGCAAACGATGAATTTGTTGAATGGGAAGAAGTGTATACGAACGGCTACTACGGTACATTAAAATCTGAAATAGAAAGCATCTGGTCTGAAGGAAAAATTCCTGTCTTCGATGTTGATGTTGAAGGTGGAATAAATATCAAAAGTATTTACGGTGAGCAATTGCTTGCTGTCTTTGTTCGTCCACCTTCGATTGAAATCCTTCATCAGCGTTTGAAAGCAAGAAATTCCGAAACTCCGGAATCATTTAAAGCAAGAATAGCAAAAGCAGAACATGAGTTAACCTATGCTGATAAATTCGATCATATTATCGTTAATGATACGTTGGAGAAGGCCCTGGAAGAGGCGCATCGGTTGGTTAATGAATTTGTGAAGGTAACGGTGAAAGGTGAAAATTAGGACAATGTGAATGCTTAAAATTTAACACAGAGAACACTAAGAAAAACAGAGAGTACACTAAGACATATCGAAAAGAGGAAAAAGTTTCAATATAGTAAACAGTGCTACTTACTACTCACCAATTACTACTCACCAAAAAAGAATGAAAATAGGTCTCTTCTTCGGCAGCTTTAACCCCATCCACAACGGCCACATGGTCATTGCAGGGTATATGTCAGAATTTACGGATCTGGAACAGGTATGGTTTGTGGTGTCGCCGCATAATCCACTGAAGTTAAAACAAACTTTACTGCAGGATTATCACCGGCTGAGTATGGTGAAGATCGCTATCGGCGACTATAGAAAACTAAAGGCATCCGACATCGAATTTAAATTACCGAAACCTAGTTACACAATAAATACACTCGTACATTTGTTTGAGAAATTTCCACAGCATCAGTTTGCTCTGATTATGGGCAGCGATAACCTGGATAGTTTTGCAAAATGGAAAAACTACGAACAGATCCTTGAACAAGTCGAACTCTATGTTTATCCGAGAAAAGATTCAACAGAAAATGAATTCACTACTCATCCGAAAGTAAAGATCATCCCTGCGCCACTGATGGAAATCTCTTCAAGCTTCATTCGTGAAAGTATAAAAGCAAAGAAAGATGTAAGATATATGGTACCGGAGAAAGTGTGGGAGTTTTTGGAGGAGATGAATTTTTATAGGTAATGTTGAGGTTAAAAGTCAAAAATCAAAAGGTCAAAGGTCAAAGGTCAAAGGTCACTTTGCGAAAGTTTGATCAACTTAAAATTAACGAAGAAAGTAACATGTGATTATTTCGAATTACGAATCTCGAATTACGAATTACAAATTACAAATTACAAATTAATAACCAAAAATGTCAACAACAAAATACAAATTCGGCACCCGTGCAATTCATGCAGGACAAGAACCTGATCCATCAACAGGAGCTATCATGACTCCTATTTACCAGACTTCTACTTACGTTCAGGAAAGTCCGGGGAAACATAAAGGTTATGCTTATGCACGTGGTAAAATCCGACGCGGGTGGCTTTGGAAAAATGTATTGCTTCTCTTGAGAATGCAAAACATGGTTTGTGTTTCTCGAGCGGACAAGGTGCTGAAGACGCTATTATCAAATTACTTCGTCCCGGTGATGAAGTGATTGCTACTGATGATCTGTATGGCGGTTCATATCGTATGTTCACAAAAGTGTTCGCTCACTTCGGAATCGTTTTCATTTCGTCAACATGGATAATGTGAACGACATTTCGAAACACATCAATGCAAAAACAAAAATGATCTGGCTCGAAACGCCGACGAATCCGTTGATGCGTATCATCGACATCAAGGCAACTGCTGAGATCGCAAAGAAAAATAATCTGATACTTGTTGTAGACAATACTTTTGCATCACCCTATTTGCAAAATCCACTGGACCTTGGTGCGCATATCGTTTTACATTCAGTTACAAAATATATCAATGGTCACTCTGATATCGTTATGGGTGCGACATGCACTAACGACGATAAGATCCAGGAAGATCTTGCTTTCATTGCCAACTCATGCGGCGCAACGCCGGGACCGCAAGATAGTTTTCTTGCACTGCGCGGAATAAAAACATTACACGTTCGTATGGACAGACATTGTGAGAATGGCAGAGCAGTTGCTAATTTCCTGCGTTCACATCCGAAAGTTGATGCCGTTCATTGGCCGGGATTTCCTGATCATCCGAATCATGAAGTTGCAAAAAAACAAATGCGTGACTTCGGCGGAATGATCTCATTTACTCTGAAAGGAAATTCTATGGAAGAAGCATTCCGTATGGCTTCTGCAACGAAAGTATTTTCATTGGCAGAATCGTTAGGTGGTGTTGAATCTCTAATCGGTCATCCGGCATCAATGACGCATGCTTCGATTCCAAAAGAACTTCGTGAAAAATCAGGTGTACTTGATTCGTTACTGCGGCTGAGTGTTGGGATTGAGGATGAGAGTGATTTGATTGAAGACCTGCGGCAGGCGATTGGATAGTAGAAATGAAAGTTGAAAAGTGAAAAATTTAAACACAAGTTCATTTAGGTTTGGCACAATCCCGATACCTATCGGGATTGTGCTGAGAACTTAGTGCTTGCAACCATTTTCTAAACGAAAGACTCCAATTTCCATTCTCGTATTCCTTTTCGATTTGAGTCCCGTTAAAAAAAAGAAGAGAACGAATATTGTTTTTTACAACCCTCAATTGTTTTACTAATTTATTTCGCTGACGAAACAAGTTTCGAAATCCTTGTTGTGCTCTGTCTGGTTGAAAGATTCCCTGTACTTCACCTTTGCTTAATTCGCGGGCTATTTTCCTGCAATCAACACGATCGGTTTTTCTTTGGGTGTCTTTATCGCTTCCGGGAATATCAACTGCATTTAATACCAAGCATTCAAAACCATACGATTTTAACTGTTCACTGATCCAGTAACCGCAGAAACCGGCTTCGTAAGCACATATAACTTGATAACTTGAAAAATTCTTTTGGATGTAATCGTACAAAATCTCAGGATTTGGTGGCTGAGTAAAGGTTTTGTGTTCAAATTCCTCCGTCCGCATACAAACTGACCATTGATTTTTGTGTACATCTAATCCAACATACAATTGATTGACTTTCTCAGAGAACATTTCTACATTTGTTTTCATAGCGTTGAGTTTATAAGTTTACAGCATTCAAGGTAGTACTTGAAAAGACTGTTTAAAAACCCTTTGGGTTCTCAACGTTTTTCTTTGCATAGATACTTGTGTTTTAAAAAAATCAAAGAGCATACTTTAATATCTGTAACTGCAATCTTCTCCATGCCGGAATTAGCAGTTTTTGACAAACAAAACTTCCTTAAGATTGGCTTTGGAATGATCCAGGTCATCTTAATGTCCGGGGCAATATTTATTTCCTCATAGAAGTCTTCGAAATTAATTCAAAAATTGATCTTTTTTTTCAAAAATTCACTTTAATGAAGGGTCGTCGTGCTTTTGTCATTCCAACGTAATTATCCATTGTTTTAGCCCTTTATAACATCCTCTTAACTATAAAAATTCAGTAAATTATTCTAAATTTGTAATTCATCAGATTATAGATGGTCCTCCTGAAAATAACACTACTAAAATTATCATGAAAAAAACTCTACTCGCATTTGTAATTGCAGCTTCAGTAGCTACCGGTTCATTTGCACAAGAACTTCGTTGCTATACAACAGAAAAGCATAACGAGGCGATTAAAAACAATCCTGCTCTTATACGTCAAATGGAAGAGCTTCAGAAATTCACTCAAGAATTTGGCAGAACAACAAGAACCAGTGGAGTTGTTTATACAATTCCTGTCGTTTTTCACATCCTTCATAATTACGGTCCTGAAAACATTTCCGATGCTCAGATCTATGATGCAATGAGAATTTTGAATGAAGATTATCGTAAGCTGAATGCAGATACGACATCTATCGTTGCTTCATTTCAAGGTATCGCTTCAGACAGTGAAATTGAATTCAGATTAGCTACCATCGACCCGAATGGAAATTGCACGAATGGTATCGATCGTATCGTTACTCAGTTAACTTATCTTGCTGCTGATCCTGCAAAACTAAATCCATGGCCAAATAATAAATACCTTAATATCTGGGTAGCAAATTCTCTTGAGAACACGGGTGCTGCTGCTTATGCATATTATCCGGGTGCCGCTCCTACTGCATCTGTTGATGGAGTAATGAGCCGCCATAATTATGTTGGTAGTATTGGAACAAGTTCTTCAACCGGTGCTCGTACACTTACACATGAGATCGGACATTGCTTTAATCTAGCTCACGTTTGGGGAAGCACAAACCAACCGGGTGTTGCTTGTGGTGATGACCTCGTTACTGATACACCTGAAACTATGGGACATACTTCTTGCGATCTAAGTAGTTCTATTTGTAATCCTCCGTTAATCGAAAATGTTCAGAATTACATGGAATACTCTTTCTGCGAACATATGTTTACTCAAGGGCAATCTGCAAGAATGCGTATAGCTTTGAATAGTCCGATAGGTGGTCGTAATAATTTATGGCAGCCGAGCAATTTAACAGCAACCGGAGTTAGCGGACCACCGCAATTATGTACGCCGATCGCAGATTTCGATTTAAACTATCAACTAGTATGCGAAGGTGGCGATATAACTTTTTATGACTTAAGCTGGAATGGCCGTGTTGGAAACTGGAATTGGTCTTTCCCGGGTGGTGTTCCATCGACTTCAACTGATTCTTCTCCGACAATTAATTATCCTACAGCAGGTATTTATCCGGCAACATTAAGTGTTAGTAATGCCACAGGAACTGATTCTATTACACGTACATCCTTGATCTATGTATCAAGTTCACAGGTTGCAAGTGTACCATATATCGAGAATTTTGAAGATACAGCATCTGTGCCGGGCAATAATGGATTTCTTTTAAATCCTGATAACGGCACAACATGGACCCGCGTTACTAATGCAGCAGTTTCCGGTACGGCATCAATTAAGATCAATAACTTTACTAATGTTAAAGGACAAATTGATGAATGGATCATGCCTGCTATGGATTTCTCTAACATTACAGCACCTGTTTCTATGACATTCTATGTTGCTAATGCAAGAAGAAGTTCAACAAGTGAAGATGAATTGAAATTTGCAGGAAGTGTCAATTGCGGAACTTCTTGGCAGACCAGATATAATAAAAGCGGCGCAACTCTTGCAACTGTTGCAACTGTTGTATCATCGAACTTTACTCCAAATGTATCGCAATGGAGAAAAGAAACTGTAACACTGAATCCTTTCAAACTTCTTCCAAACGTTCGCTTTAAATTCACAAATACAAGTGACAGAGGAAACAATACCTATATCGATAGCATTAACATTACAGGTACAATAGTAAATGTTGATGAAATGGATGAGATTCAATTGGGATTTGCTTTGTATCCGAATCCAACAACGGAATCAAGTACAGTTCAATTCAAATTATCTACTAAACAGAATGTAATCCTTGATGTGAAAAACATTTTAGGTGAAACGATCAGGAAAGTAGTTAGTGATGAATTGGAAGGCGGTCTTCATGAGATCATGCTTCCTGCACTTCCAAAAGGAATCTATATGATCGATCTTTATACCGGCAACAAACATCACGTTCGCCGATTGATCGTTTCATAAATCTTATTTTAAAATTACAAAAAAGCCTGCTCAACAGCAGGCTTTTTTTTTGCAACAAGTCCGACTTTGTAAACTTAACCACAACAAGAATTCATTAAGTCAATAATTATTCCGCTGAAATTCTTAATTTCGTAACCTAAGGGATGATTAAATCATTACTTGCCTCTTAAAATTATCATGAAAAAAATTCTACTTGCATTCGCACTTGCAACAAATATTGCGACCATATCTAATGCTCAGGAGCACTTTTGTGTTACAACAGAAATGAATGATAGAGCAAAAGCAAATGATCCCGGTGTAATACGTCAGAAACAAGAACTTGAAAACTTCATTCAACAGTATGCAACCACTGAACGGAGAAATAGTGGTGTTGTATATGTCATCCCGATTGTTTTTCATATCCTGCACAATTACGGAGCTGAAAATATTTCAAATGCACAGATTTTAGATCAGGTAAATATTCTGAACCGAGACTTCCGCAGATTAAATGCTGACACAGCGAATCTTGTTCCGGCATTTCAGGGACTTGCTGCCGATTGTGAAATTGAATTCCGTTTACCAAGTATAGATCCTAATGGCAATTGCACAAATGGCATTGATCGGATTCACACCATGCTTACCTATCGCGCCGGAGATCCATCCAAGTTAAACCCGTGGCCGAATAACAAATACTTCAATGTATGGGTTGCAAGCTCTCTTGAATTTGCCGGCGCAGCGGCTTATGCATATTATCCCGGTGCAAGTAGCAATGTTGATGGTGTTCTTTGTTTGAGTTCTTATATCGGAAGCATTGGAACAAGTTCTGTAGGTAGAAGCAGGGTTATGACTCATGAGATCGGCCATTCATTGAATCTTTCACATGTTTGGGGAGATACGAATGAGCCTGGAGTTGCTTGTGGTGATGATAATGTCAGCGATACTCCTGAAACTAAAGGCTGGACAAGTTGTACCCTGAATGGCTCTGTTTGTAATCCACCAATAGTTGAAAATGTTCAGAATTATATGGAGTATTCATATTGTGATGTCATGTTTACAGAAGGACAAAAAACCAGAATGCATGCAACCTTGAACAGTTCAATTTCCGGTAGAAATAATCTTTGGACTCCGGCAAATCTACTTGCCACAGGAGTTTCGACAAGTCCTCAACTATGTACTCCAATCGCAGATTTCCAAAACAATAAAAAAATGGTTTGCCCGAATGGTGAAGTAACTTATTTCGACCTTAGCTGGAATGGATCTGTGTCAAATCGCAATTGGTCTTTTCCTGGAGGCATCCCTTCTACATCCACCGATTCAATGCCAATGGTAACATATCCTAATCCGGGTACTTATTCTGCAACTTTAGTGGTGAACAATGCTACAGGAAGTGATTCAATCACTAAACAGATTATTACTGTTTCTGAACCACTAGTAAACAATATTCCATACACAGAAAGTTTCGAAGACACAGCTTCTTTCCCCGGTGTCACCGGATTTATTTATAATTATGATAATGGTACAACCTGGACGCGTGTAACCAATGCCGGCATTTCAGGATCAGCATCAATAAGGATAAATAACTTCTCAAATACAGAAGGAGAGATCGATGAGTGGGTAATGCCATCAATGGATTTTTCGAATATTGTTCCTCCTATTGAGATGACTTTTTATGTGGCCAATGCTCAAAGAAATTCAACGAGTAATGACCAATTGCAATTTTTAGGAAGTAAGGATTGTGGTACTACTTGGATGCTGCGTTACAACAGAAGCGGAGCAAATCTTGCTACTGCAAATAGTATAGTTTCATCAAGCTTTACTCCCGACTCAACTCAATGGAGAAAAGAAACACTGGCTCTGAATCCTTTCAAACTTAATCCGGATGTGCGTTTCAAATTCATAAATACCAGTGACAGAGGAAACAATACCTATATCGATAACATTAACATCACAGGAACAATTGTAAACGTCGATGAAATGGATGAGATCCAATTGGGATTTGCTTTGTATCCAAACCCAACTAATGAATCAAGCACGGTTCAGTTCAAATTATCTGCTAAACAAAATGTTATTCTTGAGGTGAAGAATATCTTAGGAGAAACTTTGAGATCTGTAATTAATGATAATATGGAAGGCGGGCTGCATGAGATAAAACTTCCGGCTCTTCCTAAAGGAATTTATATGATCGATCTTTATACGGGTAACAAACACCACGTACGTCGTTTAATCGTTGCCTAAACAACTCAATTACCATAAAAAAAGCCGGCTGTAATGGCTGGCTTTTTTTATGCACTTCTGCTAATAATTCATTGGTGAAAACGTTTTTCCTGAATCTGAGTATGCCCTTTCATATGTCATATTTTTTTTCAAGATTTGTAACATCTCATACACTTCCAAAGTACCACTAGTTTACCGTATCTTACCCGAATGTTCATATCGCGATTTAGTATCATTTTATTGGTTTTTAGTTTAATTTCCCACTTTGCAGGTGCCCAGGAAACTCCTGAATATCGCAAAAATGCTTTTTCAATCAACATTACCCGTTGTATTTCAAATGAACTGAATCTTAGCTTCGAAAAACGGTTGTCTGTTCGTCGTGCTCTTGAATTCAATCTGGGTTTAATTTACATAAATGATCCGCTTCAGGAGTTTGCAAAAACCTGGGCCAATACCCAGTATTTTTATGAGCGTGGTTTTGCTGCGCGTGTTCACTACAAGATCTTCAAAAAACCGGAAGACGATAAAACAAAATGGCGTGATTATATCTCTCCCGGAATTGCTTACAAATATCTTTATTACAACAACCAATGGTTTGAGAACGAACTAACAGATGACAACGGTGTTACTTACAACGAGCGTTTGTTTCAACATCGTTTCAGAAGTAAGATGAGTCTTGAATTTATCTGGGGAAAAGTATATGAAATGAACCAGACCTTTGCATTTGAATTTTATTACGGCGCCGGTTTAATGGGAACAATCTCTGACCGATATGTTGTCTCTATCCAACCCGACGATCGATCACCAAAGATCATCACCGTTAATGATCACGACAAATCATTCTACGTCCGCCCTTCTTTGTTGGTGGGAGCGAAGTTGCGTATATCACTTTAACGAATAACTAATAACGAAAAATGGCAGTCAGGAAAGTACTATCCGGACTGCCATTTTTCGTTATTCACTATTCGCTATTCGTTCTAGTGCGCTTCCAACCAATTCCTCCCCGTCCCCATTCCAATCTCAATCGGTACTTTTAGTTTGAGAGCAGTTTTCATTCTGTGACTGACGAGTTCTTTTAATTTATCTACTTCCGTATGATATGCATCAAAAACAAGTTCATCATGAACCTGAAGCAGCATCTTCGATTTCATTTTCTCTTTCTTTATGTCGTTGTGAATATTGATCATGGCAACCTTTATCATGTCTGCTGCGCTGCCTTGAATAGGTGCATTGATAGCATTACGCTCAGCAAAACCGCGGACAGTTGCATTAGCAGAATTAATATCGCGCAAATGACGACGGCGGCCCAGAATCGTTTCTACATATCCTTTCGACCGCGCATTTTCAATGCTTTGGTCCATGTATTCTTTTACATGTGAATACTGACGGAAATAATTATCGATGATGCTCTTTGCTTCGCCACGGGAAATATTCAACCGCTCCGCTAAACCGAATGCAGAAATTCCGTAGATGATTCCGAAGTTCACCATTTTCGCATTCCGCCGCATATCTGATGTCACATCTTTCAATTCCACTCCGTACACTTTCGCTGCTGTAGCAGCATGAATATCTTCGCCACTATTAAAGGCCGAAAGCATTCCCGGATCTTCACTCAATTCTGCAATGATCCGTAATTCAATCTGCGAGTAATCGGCAGATAGCAAAACATGATCGTCATCTCGTGCAATAAAAGCTTTGCGGATCTCCCGGCCGCGCTCTGTACGAATGGGAATGTTTTGCAAATTTGGATTATCGGAACTCAATCGACCGGTTACTGCTACAACCTGATTGTATGATGTGTGAATTCTTCCTGTTGATGGATCGATCAGTTCCGGAAGCACATCAACATATGTATTCTTCAATTTTACCAACTCACGGTAATCAAGTATTCGTCTTACTATAGGATGCTTGTTCTCCAGTTTACTCAAAACATCTTCACCTGTAGAATACTGACCTGTTTTAGTCTTCACAGGTTTTTCCATGATCTTAAGTCGTTCAAATAAAACTTCTCCAACTTGTTTCGGTGAACTGATATTAAAAACTGATCCTGCCATCGACTGAATTTCTTTTTCAACCAAACCTATATCAGTTGCAAGTACCTGTGAAAGTTCTTTTAATGACGAAGTATCTAAACGAATGCCTTCTGTTTCCATTTCCATCAGCACATTCACCAATGGCATTTCAACATCAAGAAATAATTTTTCCAGTCCGGCTTTTTTCAGCTTCGGCTCAAAATTCTCTTTAAGCTGCAAAGTAATATCTGCATCCTCCGCAGCATATTCCGCTACAGCATCTACAGGAACATCGCGCATATTCAACTGATCCTTTCCTTTTTTTCCGATCAACGTTTCAATTGATACGGGAGAATATGAAAGATAAGTTTCGCTCATGATATCCATATTATGTCGCATCTCCGGCTGAATTAAAAAGTGAGCGATCATTGTATCGAATGTAGGTCCGGAAATTTTTACTCCGTAGCGTGTGAGAATTGCAAGATCATATTTCAGATTCTGAGCGATCTTTTCAATTTTTTCATTCTCAAATACAGGTTTGAATTCAGCAACGATCTTTTCTGCTTCTTTCCTGTCAGGAGGAACCGGAACATACCAGCCTTCATGTACTTTACTACTGAAAGAAATTCCGACCAGCTCAGCTTTGCCGGCATCAATTCCTGTTGTCTCTGTATCAAAACAAATTGATTTCTGTTTCAATAATTCACCGATAAGTTTTTTTCTTTCTTCAGGGGAATTAGCAAGAAAATATTTATGCTCTGTAGTATGAATTGTCCTAAGATCTTTTTCAGGACCTGCTTCAGTCACTTCCTCTATTTCAACTTTTACAACAGTGTCATTCGTTTCATTACCAAACAAAGATGTCTGCGAAGCCTGAATCACTACAGGCTTTGATTTACCCGGCTCTGCAGGAGCATTTGAAAGATTGAGTTGTTCTGCAAGACGACGAAACTCTAATTCAGTAAATAATTCACGAAGCTTTTCTTTGTCAGGTTCACAAGCAACAAGATCGTTGATGTTATCATTCACTGGCACATCAAGCAAAATCGTAGCAAGTCTTTTTGACTGAATTGCCATTTCTTTATTCAACTCTACCTTCTCTTTTAATTTTCCTTTAAGCTGATCAGTGTTCTGCAATAAATTTTCTATGCTTCCGAATTGCTTCACGAGCTGGATCGCTGTCTTCTCTCCTACTCCGGGAATTCCGGGAATATTATCGGAAGCATCACCCATCAATCCTAAAATATCTTTTACCTGTTCTACTCTTTCAATATCCCAACGCTTACAGACTTCCGCCTTGCCGAGAATCTCTGCACCATTTCCTAAACGTGCAGGCTTATAAATGAAAGTATGTTCGTCGACAAGCTGTCCGAAATCTTTATCGGGCGTCATCATATACGTATCATATCCTTCTTTCTCCGCTTTCACAGCAAGTGTACCGATGATATCATCTGCTTCATATCCAACCTTCGTAAGAAGTGGTATACAAAAACATTCGCACAAGCGATAAATATATGGGATACTCTTAGCAAGATCTTCCGGCATTTCTTCACGATGTGCTTTGTATGCAGGAAACTCTTCATGTCGTGCAGTTGGGCCCGAAGTATCGAATACAACAGCTATGTGTGTCGGATTTTCTTTCCGCAAAACTTCAAGAAGTGTATTTGTAAAACCAAAAATGGCTGATGTATTCAGTCCTTTGGAATTGATCCGGTGATTATTCGAAAACCCGAAATATGCACGATAGATCAGCGCCATTCCGTCGAGAAGGAAAAGTTTTTTAGACATCTGTTTTGATTTATTGGATGGTAAAGGTAGAAAAATTTAGTACGTGGGAGGAGGTGAGTAGCGCCAGTAGCGAATTTTCATCCGTATCCTCAATTCAGAAAAAATGCTTTGAATATTGAAATTATAAAACTCTGAGATAACTACGGGGAAAAAATGATCGCTCAAAATATCTCCCGCAGATCTCGCAGATCACGCAGAAAAAAAAATCAATTATATCAACAAATCTCTGCGCAAAATCTGCGAGATCTGCAGGAAAAAAAACATCAGTAAATAATTTCCCGCAGATTACGCAGATGAAGGCGCAGATAAATTCGCAGATTTAGGTCTGTACTATACATTATTATCTTTGACTCTGAAAATTTATTAACTATCAAAGATCTGCGACCTTTTCTGCGCCTTCATCTGCGGAGATCTGCGGGAAAAAAATTGTAATTTATATCCCACACATCCCGCAGAAAAAATATCAATTACATCAACAAATCTCTGCGCAAAATCTGCGGGATCTGCGGGATCTGCGGGAAAAATTTTTGATGTTAAATTTCGCGCTTCAACTCCTCCACCACAAAAGCCACAGCCGGACAGATCATAGAATTCAAAAACGTCAAAGGTAAAATTGAACGGATATCTCTTTGATCAGTATGCGGATATTGCCGGCATGCATTTGGACGAGCAGAATAAACGGAACAACAATTGTCTTCCTTCAGAAAAACACAGGGCATTTTTTTAAATACATAATCATTGTCTTCGTCGATCCGCAAATATTCACTTACAAAATTCGCAGGCTTCACTCTTAAATGTTCTGAAAGTTTTTCAATGTCTTTGTTTTTCAAAAGCGGTCCGGTCGTTGAACAACAATTTGCACACTTCAGACAATCGATTTTCTCAAAAGCTTTTTCATGCAGGTCATGTACAAGGTGATCGAGATCCCTTCCTGGAATTTTTTTTAACTTTTCAAAAAATGATTTGTTTTCCTTCTTTTTCGCTCTGGCAACTTCGAGAAGTTTTTCGTACTCGGGTAACATGGGTGCAAATTAACGAATAACTTAAATTAAAAAATGAAACCCTTCCAACAATGAAGTGATGATCTCTAATTACAAATTAATAACATTCTTCTAACTCAATCACGAACTGCTTCCAGCTTCGAATTACGAATTATTACCTGTTAATAACACTTTCTACAGGCTTCTAACCAAACGTAACAAAATTCGAAATTAACGTTTAACCAATCACACAATTTAACCTCAAAATCTAAACAAAATGTTAGAATTAAACTGGACCATTATCCTGATCTCTGCCTTGGTTCCCACCATTACAGGCATGATCTGGTATAATCCAAAAGTATTTGGAACTGTCTGGATGAAACTGAATGGTTTCACAGAAGAACAAATGAAAGGTGGAAGTCTTCCTAAAATGATCATTTTATCGATCATCTTCAGTTTGTTCATCACAATGGCTATGCATCCGATCGTTATTCATCAGATGGGAATTTACTCGGTTCTTGCAAATGAGCCTGGAATTCAGGGTGCAAACGGTGCTATTGATGTTAATTCAGAAGCCGGAGCATATCTGACCAATTTTTTTGCAACCTACGGAGATCGCTTCAGGACATTTAAGCACGGTGTTTTTCACGGTGTTTTAGCAGGATTTTTTCTGATATTCCCAACGTTTGCAATCAATGGCATGTTTGAAAGAAAACCATTCAAATTAACTCTGATTCATGCGGGTTATTGGATGTTAACACTTGGTATCATCGGTGGACTAATCTGCCAGTTTACATAATATTCAAAACTGCCGTTTTCTTTTATGAAGACGGCAGTTTTTTCAACATTTTAAATTTTAAGACTTTTAAATTTTATCTTCGCTGCCCCTTAAGACCTTATTTGACGAGGGTTCAGAATAAATGAGAGCAGCAAAACGCGGATTACTTTTTATTGCAATTGTATTCACTACAAATTTCCTGAATGTTTCCGGTGCTTTTTCGCAAGTATCGTTACCGGAAAGAAATCCACTGAAACTAACCATCAGAGCCGGTGCCATGTCGAACAATGGTGACCTTGCTGCTGAATTGAAGATGAGATCAGATGGCGAATTAGGCTACACAGTTGACATGGATTACACTGCCATCGGTGAAGCTGAATTATCAATCGACCTTTTACATTTCCGTGGTGCAGGATTAGGAATTCAATTCGCAGGAATGTTTGCCCGTCCTGAATTCATTGCCACAGATGCTTACGGTGTAAGTCAACGTGTCGCAATGACTCAGATCGAAATTGCTAAGGCAACTGTTGCATTTTCTTTCAATGGTTCTGATCCTTATACAATGTTTGAATTGCCTTATCACAGTAACAAAGAAGCAGTTTTAGGTGTGACGGGTATGATCATTCGTACACAAAATACAAAACTGACTTCATATGCTACTGACTCACTTGGAATCAAAGAGATCAGCGGCGATTATTGTCAGGCGCTTGGAGTCAATTTCGGATGGAACTGGAGACTGGGACAATCGGGATGGGTTTTAGGAATCAACGGTGCCGTAATGTTTGTTATCAATAAAAGTCATCTCGTTGATGTTATCACAGAAGAAAATGCTCTTTATAGTTCCGGGAAAATGGAATTTGCCCCGCGTGTGATCACTGCCGGATTAGGATATCATTTCTAAAAAAATAATTTTATTCGAGTTCCTTATCCAGACGAATTTTTTTTCGCGCTTTGGTTTTACTCTCTTCTTTCTTTTTGTCTTTTACAACTTTCTCTTTGAATCTTCCATCATAAAACCCTGCTTGTATTGCAAGTTTACGCTGCAATTTTTTTGCAATGTTCATTGAGGAATTTTTGTCCTTTTTCATTTTTGGATTAGAGATATTCATTAAATAATACCACCGGACAAAGGTACTGTTTCTTTGAAATGCTCGTTTAATGCTAAGCATTTATAATCCTAGGTGTGTTGATTAATCTGGTGCGGAATTTTTTATTTTCTTTAAATTTATATTGACCCCTGGTTCATATACGATCCCTCCGGGATCGTTACGCTGCACGATTTTATTTTTCTACCGATATGCGATCCCTCCGGGATCGATGTGGAACGTAAATTTATTTTTCTACCGATATGCGATCCCTCCGGGATCGATGTGGAACGTAAATTTATTTTTCTACCGATATGCGATCCCTCCGGGATCGATGTGGAACGTAAATTTATTTTTCACCAATATGTGATCCAAGCTAGGGTAAATATTCGAAAACAATTAGAAAATTAATCCAACACACGATGATGAACTTAAGTAACAGCCGATCCCAGCGGGATCAAATATCGGTAGAATAAAAAATAAAGCAATCACCCATGACCCCAGAGGGGTCATATATTAAGCAACGCATTGAATTATTTGATTACAATAAAAATCAAGCAGATAATTTTAATTCACCTAGTTGACTTGGATTCATCCCGTTCCAAATGGAATAACAAATTGGTATACACCCACTTTTACAATTTGAATGTCTCGATTCCCTTTGACCATATTTATCACCCAAATTCCTGACTTCCCGCAGTTTTCCATAATAAAAAATTCCCTATCTTAGTCTAAACTTTTACACTATGCCTTTTCCTTGACGCATAGATCTTTTAACAAAAGCTCACCGATGTAGGTCAGCATGGAATTTTTTGGTCTGATCTCATCCTGCAAAATTTTATTTACTAACCACAAAAATATTTCGCAAATGAAAATCTACGACGACAAACACATTAAAAACGTGGTGCTCGTGGGCGCCCCGAAATCCGGCAAGACCACATTGGCAGAAGCCATGATCTTTGAAGCCGGATTAATTAACAGACGCGGTACGGTTGAAGAAAAAAATACGGTCTCCGATTACCACGAAATAGAACACGAAAGAGGAAGCTCGGTTTATGCAACTTCAATGCATACCGAATGGAAAGACTACAAAATTAATCTCATTGATACTCCCGGTTTAGACGATTTTATTGGTGAAGTAATCTCTTCTCTACGAGTTGCCGATACAGCAGTTATGCTTCTGAATTCTGAACATGGCGTTGAGATCGGAACAGAACTCATCTGGAATTACGTTGAAAAATTTAACAAGCCTATCATTTTTGCAATCAATCATCTCGATCATTCTAAATCTGATTTTGATTCAACTTTAGAACAGGCGAAACGCCGCTTCGGAAAAGCAATTACTGTGATGCAGTATCCCATCAGACAAGGCGACAACTTTGATTCGATTGTCGATCTGTTGAATATGGTCATGTACAAATTTCCTGAGAAAGGTGGTAAGCCGGAAAAACTTCCTATCCCTGCCGATGAAATTGAACGCGCAAACCAATTACATAATGAACTCGTTGAAAAAGCTGCAGAGAATGATGAGAAATTAATGGAACTTTATTTTGAAAAAGGCACTCTCGATGAAGATCAGCTCCGCGCCGGATTAAAAGCCGGAATGTTACATCATGATGTTTATCCGGTCTTCTGCTTATCTGCGAAAAAAAATATGGGCAGCGGCCGACTGATGAGTTTCATCGACAATGTTGCACCTTCTGCAACAGAATTATTTCCTGAAAGCCTGGTCGATGGCGATGAACTGGAATGTAAAGCTTCCGGCCCTGCAACGCTATTCGTTTTCAAAACACTTATCGAACCTCATCTTGGAAAACTTTCGTTTTTTAAAGTGATGTCAGGTGAAATAAATGCAGGAATGGATCTTGTAAATTCTGTTACCGGACAAACAGAGAGACTGAATCAGTTGTTCATTATGGATGGTAAGAACAGAAATGTTGTTTCCAAATTAACAGCAGGCGACATTGGTGCTACATTGAAATTGAAAGATACATTGACAAATCAGACACTTTGTACTGCCGGGAAAAGGATAGAGATTGAACCGATCCATTTTCCTGACGCACGACTTCGAACAGCGATCATTGCAAAAAATAAAACAGACGACGAAAAACTTGGAACTGTTCTCGCTGAAATTCATCAGGAAGATCCGACTTTGAATATTGAATACTCCCGAGAATTAAAACAAGTGCTCTTATCAGGCCAGGGTGAATTACATCTTGCAGTCACAAAATGGCGTCTTGAAAAAATTTACAGACTCGATGTAGAATTTATTAAACCACGTATCCCTTACCGTGAAACAATTCAGAAACTTTCAATCGCTTCTTACCGTCATAAAAAACAAAGTGGAGGTGCCGGACAATTTGGCGAAGTGAATCTGAAAATCGAACCATACTTTGATGGAATGTCAGAGCCGGAAGGCCATAGCATTCGTGAAAAAGAAATTCTCGAATTACCTTGGGGTGGTCGATTAGTATTTTACAATTGCATTGTAGGTGGTGTGATCGATCAGCGTTTTATTCCTTCGATTCAAAAAGGCATTATGGAAAAAATGCATGAAGGTCCGCTAACAGGAAGTTATGTACGCGATATCAGAGTGATCGTTTATGATGGCAAGATGCATCCTGTCGATTCAAATGATATCTCATTCAAGATAGCGGGAATGATGGCTTTTAAAGAAGCATTCCATTTAGCTGATCCGAAAATTCTTGAACCTATTTATGAAGTCGAGATAAAAGTTCCCGAAGAATTGATGGGAGATGTTGTTACAGATCTTCAATCACGAAGAGCAATAATTCTCGGAATGGATTCTGTTGGAACATACCAGATCATTAAAGCAAAAACTCCGCTCGCAGAACTGGACAAATATTCCACTTCGCTTCGTTCTATCACTCAGGGCCGTGGAAGTTATTCCGGAAAATTTACGGAATACGCACCGGTGCCTTCTGATATTCAGAAGAAACTCGGCGAAGAATATAAAAAGACAGAGGTTCATTGAACTAACGTGGAAATGCGAAAGCGTCCGGTAGAGTTTGCCGGACGCTTTTTTTATTAATGTCAAAATGCGAAATTAAAAATAGTTTTTAAAACGAAATTAACTTTAGAACTCCCTTTCGAATGTAAAATTGTCCCCTTTTCTACATGAAGATCGAATTTTATTCAGACCCGCGCCCCTCGAGATCAAAGTGTTAAAAAGTCCTGAAAATCGTGACTCAACGATAACAAAATGCAGGGTTTAAGTGTTTATTTTTATGGAGATTATTATTGTCCTGAATTGGACTAAAAATACTGACCTCGGGTATTAACCGATATGCGAAGTCACTTCATTTTACATGCAGTTTAAATGTTGAAATTTGCAACAAATCCGGATTAAAATTTGTGTCCTTTATATCAAAAATCATCTTAACGGTCTTTTGATATCAGGAAATTGAAAAAATCCAAGTCCTCCGAATATTTCAAATATTCACCCAAAAAATACCATTATCTACGTAAATAACTACGAATTTACCTAGTATATCAGTACTTTTACCAAGTTATCTCACAACAAATTATGAAAAGAAAATTATTACTCCCGGTATTCTTCTTGTTACTTCTGGTTTCTGCGTCAAAAGCCCAAATTCAGTTCTCTACAGAATATGGCGGACAATATAATGAAGATGGCAGATGGATGGAACAACTTCCAGACAGCGGATTCATTATGGTTGGTGGAACGGCAACTTATAGCAATGGACAAACAGATTTCTGGTTAGTGCGTGCTGATGCTTATGGTAACCAGCTTTGGACGAAATCTATTGGCGGAACAGGTTTCGATTTTGCAAATATGGTAAAGCCGACACCGGTTGACAATGGATTTATCATTTGCGGATTAACTAATTCATATGGTGGTGGTGATAATGATGGTTGGATCGTAAAGACAGATGTTAATGGTAATACTCAATGGTCAAGAACTGTTGGTGACGCCGGACTTCAGGAACTGGAAGCGATCGTACTTACTTCTGATGGTGGTTATGCTGCTGTCGGTGTTAATTATACTACCGGTACTCAATATTATGATATCCTTCTCGTAAAATTAAATTCTGCCGGAGTTAAACAGTGGCAAAAAAATATCGGTGGTCAGGGTTATGAGATCGGAAACTCTATTCAGGAAACTGCTGATCATGGATTTATTCTTTCAGGTCAAACGTATAGTTACGGTCTTGAAGACGGCGATACATATCTTGTAAAAACTGATTCTGCCGGAAATGTTGAATGGGAAAAATCTATCACCAACAAAGGAATTCAGGAATCACATTATGTTGCTATTGCGCCTGATGGTGGTTATGTAATGATCGCTGATGCTGATAGTCTTGACAATGCCTTAGGACAAACAGATATCTGGTTGATCAAAACTGATTCCAATGGAGATACATTGTGGACAAAAGCTGTTGGCGGAAATAAAAAAGATGGCGGTAAAACAGTTGAGATCACTGCCGACGGCGGAATGATCCTTGGCGGTATTACAAGAAGTTTTGGATTGATCAATCCAAATTATTATTTTATTAAAACTGATAGTCTCGGAAATATTGAATGGCAAAATACATCTTATGGTTCTATTTATCATGACCATGGATATCGTGCTATAGAAACTTCTGATGGTGGCTTTGCACAATTCGGATACTTCCGGAACTCCGCCGGATTCATGAATTATTGCTTAGTTAAGGTTGGACCAAATGGCGGTGTTACGAAAGACATTGGTATTGATGAATTCATTACTCCTTATACTTCACTTTGCAGAAGCAATAATATTCCACTTGAATTAAAGCTTACAAATTATGGTGCAACAAATGAAACAAACATTGTTGTAACAATCGATATCGACAATGGAACAAATGTAACAACCCTCCGCGATACACTTACCGGTTCTTTGGCAAGCGGTGTAAGCAGAAATTTAGTTTTCGATGACACATACAATTTTAATGTTGACGGGATTTATACTGTAACAGCACATACGTCTCACAGAAACAGTGATATCAGTTATTCAAATGATACAAACATCGTAACTGTTACTGTTCTTCCACCAACAGTTGACCCACAAACTACGAGTGGTATAAGTTGTTCTGCAGCTTCATTAACGCTTTCAGCAACTCCTGCATCTTCTGATGATTCTTTGTTCTGGTATGATTCACCGGTTAACGGAGATCTCATTATGTCAGGTAATGCATACACAACTCCTACTCTGACTTCTTCTGAAAGTTATTATGTTGAAGCAGTAAAAGGAAAAGGAAGTAAAGTTGGTCCGGTAGACAACAGTATCGGTAATGGTAATACAAACAACAACGGATATCTGAAATTCGATACTCGTTTAGCATTGAAAATTATTTCCGTAAAAGTTATTGCAAACTCTGCGGGTAATCGAACAATTGAATTAAGAAATTCTTCCGGCACTGTACTTCAATCTAAAACTATAAATCTTCCTGCAGGTGAAAGTCGTGTTTATCTTGACTTCGACGTTCCTCAGGGAAATGATTTTCAATTAGGTCTTGGAAGTGGTAGCGGAAATTTATTCAGAAATACCAGCGGCGCAAATTTTCCATACGACATCTCTAAAACAATTGAGATCTATGGATCAAGTTCTACAAGCAGCAGCGTATATTATTATTTTTACGACTGGTATATTTTTGTTCCATTTGAAAACTGCGGAAGCAACCGGGTAGAAACTCAGGCAAATATTGGAACATCTACTCCAACCAATGCTTACGATCAGACACGTTGCGGTCCCGGAACTGTTACTCTTACTGCATCCGGAGTTTCCGCTGATCTTGACTGGTATGATGCACCAACAGGTGGAACATTGGTTGATCCCGGACAAAATTTTACAACACCTTCTCTATCTTCAACAACAACATATTATCTTGAAGTAGCAGGTTGTTCTCCGCGAATAGCTGTTCAGGCAATTATCAGTTCACAACCTGCTGTTCCAACAACTGCGGATGTTACAAACTGCGGTCCGGGACAAATTGTATTAACTGCCACATCATCAGATTCAATTTTCTGGTATGATGCTGCAACAAACGGAACACTTCTGGGAACAGGATCATCCTTCACAACACCTTATCTGAATTCAACTCAGACATATTATGTTTCTGCAGGTGCTGATTGCCCAAGTGCGCGTGTTCCGGTGAGAGCTGTCATCAATTCAGTTGCTGCTCCTGTCGTATCAAATGTCGTTGCATGCGGACCAGTTTCAGTTACATTGAATGCAACATCTGCAGATCCTGTTGGCTGGTATGATCAACAGATCGGCGGTACATTGCTGGCTACAACTTATAATTTCGTTACTCCGGTTCTTGGAACTTCAACAACATATTTCGCTCAGTCACTTGGAGCTTGTCCGAGTTCAAGAGTACCCGTCATTGCTGATATTACTACAGTAGCATCTCCTGTTGGAACAGATGCAGACAGATGCGGACCGGGAACTGTAGTTCTTTCGGCACAATCAATTGATACTGTAACATGGTGGACAGATATCACTGCAGGAACACAATTGAGTTCAGGATTGATTTATACTACTCCTGTAATTTCTGCTACCTCAACTTACTATGCACAGGCAGCAAATAATGGCTGTACAAGTGTCAGAATTCCGGTTACGGCTACAATTACCTACACTCCCGCTCCTACTGCAAGTGATAGCGCGAATTGCGGACCGGGGACGATCGATCTTGCCGCTGCTTCAACTGATACAATTTACTGGTATGATGCACCAACAGGCGGAACATTACTATTCACAGGAAATGTTTTCACTACTCCATCATTAACTACTACTACAACCTATTATGCTCAGGCAAGTCTTGCTTGTCCAAGTCCGCGTACTGCTGTTGATGCTATCATTTCAACCACAGCTGCAGATCCGATCGTTCAGGATACTGCAATTTGCGGTACTTCGAGTGTGACCATTTCTGCTTCTGCAGTAAATCCGATCACGTGGTATGATGCACCGGGCGGGACTGTGCTTGGAACGGGAAGTACTTACACCACTCCTTCTATTTCATCATCGACAACTTACTATGCGGTAGCCGGAATTCCGGGATGTATCAGCAATGCAATACCTTTAGAGGTGACTGTAAATACAGTTCCTTCTGATCCAACAGTTACTACTGCAAGTAATTGCGGCCCGGCACAACTTTCAGTAACAGCAACTGCTGCCGATCCAGTTTCATGGTATTCTGCTGCAAGTGGCGGAACATTGCTTTCATCAAATGCAACATATACTGCAACATTTAACACGACCACGACTGTTTATGCAATTTCTTCAAATGGACTTTGTAATAGCGCAGCTATTCCATCAACTATAACAATTCATACAGTACCAAATATCAATATCGGTCCTGCCGTGATCAGTATCAATAGCGGACAAACCGTAACTCTTGATCCCGGTGCAGGCTTCACTTCTTATCTGTGGAGTACAACAGCAACCAGCCAGACAATTACAACCGGAATCGCAGGATTTTATTATGTAACTGTGACGGATGGAAATGGATGTCAGGGCGCAGACTCCGTTACAATAAATGTTATTATCGGAATTGAAGACCCTGAAGCAGAAAACGCTGTCACCGTTTATCCGAACCCTACAAGAGGTGTTTTCCGACTGGTTGTAAGAGACCCTTCATTAAAATTCGAAGTCAGAATTACAGATGTGTTAGGAAAACTGATAACAAGCGATAAACACATGGAAAATACACTTTACAGCAAGTCGTTTGATCTGACGAATGAACCTAATGGTGTCTATTTTATTTCGATTATAAGTATAAACGGAATTGTAACAAGAAGTGTAATTATTGAGTAAACAATTAAACGGTAAAAGTCATAAACCTGCCGTGAAAACGGCGGTTTTTTTTATTTTAATTTAGTCCCATAATTCCCTAAAAACAATATGAAAAAAATCTATCTCTTTACTTTATCCTTCCTGGTGATGACGTTCATTTCAAATGGTCAGACAACCTGGGAAAAATTATTCAGTGCAAAAAATACGGATGTTTTCAGAAGTGTTAAAGAAGTACCGGCAGGCGGATTTGTTGCTGTTGGATACACTTCTGATTCAACTGTCAGTGATTCCGATGCCTACGTGGTACGAATGACTGCACTTGGTGACACACTATGGACTTTCCGTCAGAATATAGGCCTAAGTAAAAAAGACCTTTTCTATAAAGTCATTGTCGCCTCTGATGGCGGATTTGTAATGTGTGGTTATACAAGCAGTATCACCGGAATCTCTGATGATATACTTATTGTAAAACTGAATTCTGCAGGACAAATGGTTTGGACAAAAACTCTTGGTGGAGCAGGACGCGACAGGGCACAGGATATTATTGAACTTAGTAATGGTTCTTTTGTTGTGACCGGTTATACCACTTCATCGCCGGCATCATACTATGATGCTTTTCTTTATAAAATAAATTCCAGCGGCGATTCTTTATGGTACAAATTATATTCAACCGGTTCGTTTCTGTATGATGATGCAAACTCTGTAAGAGCACTAAGTAATGGCGGCTTTCTTATGGGTGGACAAAGTGCAAATGGCGCAAATGGTTTCGATCAGTTTTTAATTCGCACTGACGATTCAGGAAATGTACTTTGGACAAAAAAATTCGGTACGGCAGCAACAGACAACATTGAATATATTGCTGTTGGAAATAATTGCTTTTATCTGGCAGGTGGAACTGCTGGTGCAGGAATGGGTGGTGATGATGGCTATGTTGTAAAAACAGATACAGTTGGAAATGTTATCTGGGCAAAAACTTATGGCGGATCTTTTCCCGATGATTTTCATACTGTTCAAATTACAGGTGATGGTGGATTGATCATGGCCGGTACTACAAGTAGTACAGGTCCGCTTCAACCGAATATGTGGTTGATGCGTACCAATTCCGATGGTGATTCACTTTGGTCGAATACTTATGGTGGTGATAATCATGATCACGGTTATAGCGGAATCCAATCAAGTGATGGCGGGTATGTTATCGTCGGACATACAGGAAGCTTTGGTTTCAATGGAGAAGATGCTTACATTGTCAAAACAAATTCCTCAGGAAATGTAATTAATGAATTAGTTTACACAACTGTGTCCGCTTTGATTACTCCAACCTCCGTTGGTTGCGGAACAACAAATGTCCAGGTAAAAGTTTTGCTCAGGAATTTCGGAAATGCAATAGTTCCAAATGTTCCTTCTACTGCAGACATTACAGGTGCCCTCACTACAACACTTACCGGATTGTACAATGGAAATTTTCATCCGCAAGATGCTGATACACTTATTTACTCCACTACGATCAATACCACTGCAGGTGGAACCTATACATTTGTACTTTCTACAAATAATGACAACGATGTTTTCCCTGCAAGAAATAGTTTAACTGTTACACTCAACATTGAAGGCAATAATGGTGTACCAGTGACAAGCGGCGGAATGAATTGCGGACCGGGAACTGTAACACTATCCGGAACTTCAACAGGTACGATCTACTGGTTTGATGTTCCAACCGGGGAACTTCGATAGGATCAGGTACAACATTTGTTACACCTTCCATTTCTGCAAATACAAATTACTACGCACAAAGCGGACTGAATTGCCCGAGTGCAAGAAGTACTGTTACAGCTACTATAAATGCTATTCCGACTGCACCAACAGTTACTGACGGCTCCCGATGCGGTACAGGTACAGTTGATCTTGCCGCAAGTTCTGCGAGTCCGACGATTGAATGGTATACTGCTTCTTCAGGTGGCAGTTCCGTTGCTTCAGGTACAACATTTACAACTCCATCTATTTCAAGCAGTGAAATTTACTATGCTCAATCAGTTGATGCTTCAACATGCGTGAGTTCACGGAGTGCAGTAAATGCAACGATCAATCCAATTCCCGCTGACCCAACAACTACCGGTGGTAATCTATGCGGAACAGGAAGCACCACTACACTTTCTTCTTCAGGTTCGGATATTTTCTGGTATGATGATGCAACTGGAACAAATCAAGTTGGAACCGGCAACAACTTCGTAACACCTGTCTTGAGTGCAACAACTATTTATTACGCACAATCATCTAACGGTACATGTGAAAGTAACTTCGTTCCTGCAACTGCAACTCTGGTAAGTTTACCAACTGTTTCTGTCGGACCCGACACTGCAATTGAAATCGGAACAGCATACATACTTGATGCAGGTCCGGGATTTGTAACTTATTTATGGAATACTTCAGATCAAACACAACAACTAACGATTTATGCTCCCGATACATTCTGTGTAGAGGTTACCGATGCCAATGGTTGTTCTGCTACAGATTGTGCAATCATTGATTTCTTTGTTGGTATAAATGATGACGCCGCAATCAGCATTTTCAGTATTTATCCAAATCCTTCTTATGGAAATGTAAATATCACTTTCAATGAAAAAATGAAAAATGCTACATTGTCTGTTGTCGATGTTTCTGGTAAAATAATTTTTAATTCACCGGTTTCAAATACTGTTGCCGGAACTACAATATCAATCAACACTTCTGATTTTAGTTCAGGAGTTTATTTTGTAAAAGTCAGTTCTGATGAAAAACAGTTTAGTGGAAAACTAATGATTGAATAAGTTTGAATAAATTGGAATCTATTCTCAATTTGTCTTAAATAAAAAAAAGGCTGCAATGGAATTCATTGCAGCCTTTTTTATTTCTATGATTAAAGTATCGCTTAAAATAACTTTATCTGGAAAGAGTTCCTGAAGTCACACACTCAAATATAAGTTTGCCATCAGTATTTCCTAAAACACCTTCCGCAGCACGCTCAGGATGTGGCATCATTCCAAACACATTTTTTCCTGCATTACAAATACCGGCGATGTCATCAAGAGTTCCGTTTGGATTTGAAAGCGGTGTAATATTTCCTTCTTCGTCGCAGTAACGGAATAAGATTTGACCGTTTGCTTTCATCTCTGACATTGTTGCTTCATCTGCATAGAACCTTCCTTCGCCATGAGCGATTGGAATTTTCAAAGCACGATCTAATGGGATTGAAGCTGTGATCAATGAATCATTATTATCAGCTTTGATAAAAACATTTTTACAAACGAACTGGTGATGCTCATTGTGAGTCAACGCTCCCGGTAAAAGTCCGGCTTCACATAAGATCTGGAAGCCATTGCAGATTCCTAAAACAAATCCACCCTGGTTTGCAAATGCAATTACTTCTTTCATGATCGGAGAAAAACGTGCTATAGCACCTGATCTTAAATAATCACCATATGAAAATCCGCCGGGTAAAATTATGAAATCACATCCCTGAAGATCGTGATCCTTGTGCCATAATTTAACAACTTGTAATCTTAAAACATTGCGAAGCACATGCACAATGTCTTCATCGCAATTGGAGCCGGGGAATACTACAACACCTATTTTCATGTGACGAAGGTACTAAGGGGAATCGTCAATAAGAACTGATGTAATGGAAATTTTTATCAGCGACTGAAAAAATATCAGGGCGTAAATTTCCTTAATTGTTATTGTATTGGTAAGATGAGAGCTTTTTCATCAACTCCTTACGGGCATTGTGAATCCGAACTTTTACGGTTCCTAAAGGAATCTTCAAAAATTTCGAAATCTCCTCGTATTTATACCCTTGATAGCTAAGCATAAAGGGAGTTCTCAGGTTATCAGATAATTCTCCAAGTGCTGTATTGATATCCTTCATCACAAGATTCCCTTCGCCTTCATTTCCTCTGTTTGATGCAGCTGAATTCAGATAATATTGATCTTCCGTAGTGTCATTGAAGATCTTCGACTTCATCGCTCTTCTGTACTTGTTGATAAAGATGTTTTTCATCATCGTATACAACCACCCTTTCAGATTTGTCCCGGATGAAAATTTATCTTCATTTATAAAAGCCTTCAACATCGTGTCCTGAACAAGATCTTCCGCTTCCATCTGATCATGCGTCAGTTTGATCGCATAATTCTTTAATGGTGATTCTTCTTGCGTAACCTTAGCTTGAAATTCTTTTGTCATTTCCATGGCATTATGTTTAATCTTTTGTTGTTTTTCTTAGACAAACATAGTGCACAATTTCTGATAATGCAAGTATTGTTTATTATTTAACAATAATGTTTAAACAACAAATGCCCGGGAATTAGAAGGGTTTTCGTAAGTAATTGGCTTTAAAGCGTTTGAACTGCAGCAGGTTAAAAATAAAACACTGGGATCACTAAAATTCGTCACAAGAACACTTTGCTGATACTTCTAAATTTGTAGTGTTCTCGTCTTTCGCTTTGTAATGAGTAAAAGAATCCGGAGACCTTATAGGAACGACACGAAAGATGAAAAACGAAAAACGACTAAAGTTTCTTCGAAATGATTTAAAAGTACTTACTCAGATCTGCCGGCTGTTTAATCACTTCCATACCTTCTCCTACCATGTCAGGATACTGATTAAAAAAACGACCGGTAACTAATACAATGGATGATTGAAATTTATCTCTTAGCGTAGTAAGCATTTCAGACGCAAATTCCAGAGTATAAGTTGTAGTCATTGACACGATAATATAATCCGGCTGATAACGTAAACCAATTTTCTCCACATCGACCAATGGAACATTTTGCCCAAGGTAAATTGAGTGGTTTCCGGATTTACGAATCATATAATTTCCAAAAAGTAATCCAAGTTCGTGTAACTCTGTTTCAGGTAAAAACAATAGAAACTTTTTTCCTGCAGCATCTCTTCGAACAGGCTGACCTTCGATTGCTACAATTAATTTCTGCCGGATAAGGTTTGTAATGAAATGTTCATAGGCAGGATTAATAGTTCCGGTTTGCCACATCACACCAATTGCTCCTAAGAATGGAAACACAACATCCATCATTGTATTCTCTAATCCAAGTTGCAGAATACATGTTGACAATGTTCTTTCAAACGCAACTTCATCCAGTTCGATCATTGATGAGATCATTGTCTGAATCACTACCGGATGTTTCTCTGTCTGTAATGAATACGTTACAATCAGGTCACTGATCTCTTTTGCATTCAAACGAATAATCTCGGAGATCTTGTGTCCGTTATGATTGAGCAATGAAATGTTGAGCAAAAGTTTCAGGTCGTTGTCATCATAATACCTGATATTGGTTTCAGTACGCTTCGGGAGTGGAATGCTGTAACGTTGCTCCCAGATACGGATCGTATGGGCTTTAATACCGGTTAACAGTTCTATGTCTTTGATCGAATATCGTCCCATACTAACTTATGATAACAACAGTAACTTAAAATTGTTTGATGTTTCCTGTATCAAACCTTTCCTCCAGAGTTATCTCGCCGGCGAATTTATCAAATTTTAAAAAAGAACCGCATGAAAAATAGGTCCTTCAAAGATTTTTACTGAAAAACTTGCGGGTCAGCACCTTCTGAAACTCGCGCTGGACAACCATTTCGGCAAGTTTTGTCGTAAAGTCACCGCCGGAGTGTGCTTGTACCAGTTTTCTGAAAGCTCCTTCGCTGATATCTATCTGATAAAGTAAAGCCTGAAATCCGCTCCTGTTGGTCTTATACATTAAACTCAGAATCGGCTCTACCTGAGAAACAAGTTCATCGTATGCAGAATATTCGTTCCCGCTGAATGTAATCTCTGCTTTGTGCATACTGAAATCACGGATAACCTGAGCTGCAGTCTCACGAATGATCTCAAGGTCACGCCGATATTTTTCAGGAGAAAGATCCATTATTCGTCTTTTGAAAAATCGATAATTAACCGCTCTACCGGCTTGTCACTCAGAATATGTTCATCTATGATCTGACCGATATCACTTTCTTTAACTCCACCATAAAAAATTCCTTCCGGATAAACGACCATTGATGGTCCATGTTCGCAGGCATCCAGACAACCTGTGCGTTGCACTCTGACCGGGAAATCGATTTTCTTTTCCTTTATTTGCTTCTTAAATTCCTGTACGAGTTTCATTCCGCATTCCTCGCCACACGATTTTCTCTGGCCCTCTGCTCTTTGATTGGTACAAATAAAAATGTGTTTCTTATATTTCATTCACCAAAGATAACTAAATTGGAAAATTCCGTTCACAAAAAAATTAATTACTAATTATGGATCCCATATCATTACTTGAAATAGCAGGAAGAAGCGTTGCGGTATATGTAGCAATTATATTAGGTATAAAGATTTTCGGCAAAAAAGAACTATCGCAATTATCAGTAATTGATCTGGTATTTATCCTGCTGATCAGCAACTCAGTGCAAAATGCAATGGTTGGTTCCAATACCTCTTTGGCGGGAGGTGTTACCGCAGCCGCATCACTTTTTATCGTCAATTATATTTTGAAACAATTTCTTTTCCGCGAAAAAAAAGTCAGTCAATGGATACAAGGTTCACCTGTTATTCTCATTCATGAAGGAAAAATAGTTGAAGAACATTTGAAGAATGAACGGATCACACACGATGAATTGGATGCGGCTATAAGAGAACATGGGGTTAGTTCAATGGAAGAAGTAAATCTTGCAATCCTGGAAGTAGATGGCACAATCAGTATTTTGTCTGATAATTATAAAATGCATTCAAAACGAAAACGGAAACCGAGGAAACAGTTTTTGAAATGAAAAATGAATCCTGATAGCTATCGCTTAGGCGTAAACTTTATTATATTTATTTGTATCGAAATTAAGTGTGCGGTCGCCAACTTTATTGCCGTCAGCTTTATTGCCGTCTGCTTTAGCTGACGGACTAAAAAATAAATGCAGTACCCTGGCTTTAGCCACATGAACACACTTTAGATCTATTATATGTAATTAAAAAAATGTGGCTAAAGCCGCTATAATTCTATTCTTATTACTCAGTCAGTTAAAGCTGACGGCAATAAAATCTAATCTCCTAAATTCCTTTTTTTAATAAATTTCCTAGCAAAAAAAATACTTTTTTTTCTTACTTTATGTTGACGCCTATGCGATAGCTATCGGAATGAAAAATGATTTTTTTTAAAAAATTTAATTCTTAACTGATGCAAAACAATAATCAGTTATTAGTTATAAAAAAAGGTCCCGCCGTTACCGACGAGACCTTTCTATAAATGAAATAAGTTGAATTACATCTTAACTACTTTCTGAACTGCTGTTTTGCCATCTGCAGTAACTTTTACATAGTATACACCGGAAGCATTTCCGTTGAACTGGTATGTATGTTTTCCTGCTGACTGAAGTTCGTTAGCTGCAAAGTTCTGTACTTTTGAACCCATGATGTTGTAAACTTCTACTGATACTTTTGAAGAATTTTTCAAAGTGTATTCAATACTTGCTGACTGATCATATGGATTTGGATATACAGAGAATCCGATTTCGCTGGCTAATTGTTCAATACCATCATAGAATGTTACAAAGATCGAGTAATCTTCTATCTGGCCATACTGAAGATCAAGACATGGAGTTGGAACAGGATTGTTTACGAAATCTGTTGCAACGCGCAAGCGCAATGGAGAACCAAACACTGTTCCAGCATCAGGAATAGAAATCGTTGACTGGTGATTTGTTAATGCTGAATCTGAATAGATCAATTCAGTTACCGGATCCAATGTTCCATCATCATTCATATCTAACCAAACTCTTACCCATTCTGCATAAGTAAATCCTGTGCTAACAGAAATGTTGTAAGGAAAATTAGTAACCAATGTTACCGGAGCATTACAAGTGTAATCAGAATAACCGTCGATTGCATCATTTGAAGAGTTGTTGATCTCCTGACCACCCGGCTCACCAAATCTGAAGTTTGTAACTCCAATTCCACAGCAATAAGCTGTTGTCACAGGATAACATGAAGTAGTTTGTGGACCAGTGATAGTTGCTGTAAGTGATTGTGTAACTGTATCACATCCGGCAGCATTACAAGCGATCAATGTTACAGTGAATGTTCCATTATTCGGGAAGTAATGTGTTGGATTCTGAACGTTTGAAGTATCACCATCACCAAAATCCCAATGATAAGTATCAGGAGTATTGATCTGTGTTGTTGCGAAGATTGATGAACCGTTACAAGTATTAGATGTAAAAGTATAATCCATACATGGATTGAAATCGACGTTCAATGTCAATGGAATTGATTTTGAAAGATTCAACGGATCATTTGTATTAACTATTAAGTTAGATACCTGAGGTCCGCCTGCAAGTGTACCACTGGAGAATACCACACTAATTCCAACTGAATCACCAACGTTGATTATACCACTTGTTGGATTTGCAACAGCCCATGCAGGTAAGTTTCCAAGATTGTAAGTTAAATTGCTACCACCTGTATTATACAGCCAAACGACTGTCGAATCTGTTGTACCGCAAGCACGAAGCGCTTGTGTAACACTATTTGAAGAAGTGACCAACACCGGTGCCGGGAATGCAGTTGCATTCAGACAAACCGAAGTATCGATATCATTATTCTGAATTGAAATTGTTCCTGTGAACGATCCAATAGTTGCACTGCTGAAAGTAATTACAACATCAGCATAACCACCAGGTAATAGATAAGAAACACTTGATGAAACCTGAAATTCAGCTGCATTAGATGTGATCGAAGAAATGAATAATGTATCACAACCATTGTTGATCACCTGGAAAGTATCAAGAGCAGAAGTATTCTGCATGATGCTGTCATAAGTTAAACACTGTTCTGATAAACCTACAATTGGTAAACCGGATACTGTAAGTGTACATGGTAACAATACGATAGGGGTCAATGGGTCATTACTTGCAACACCAAGATTTGCATAATATGTTCCTGCAGGTAATCCTGTAGTCTGGAAAGTAACAACTGCATTTGAAGTATTTCCAGCACCTACTGTATCTGATACGGGAGCTACACTGATCCATGAAGGAAGAGCATTTTCTCCACCCCACTGAATTGCATTTGCAATGATCTGAGAACTTTCAGTTGAAGGTGAGAAATAATCGAAAGCGATAAAGATTGCCTTACCTGAACCATAATAACGGTAAGAAACAACATCACGACCGCTTGCAGTCACTACTTGTACCTTATCAGGATTTGTTAAGTTCATAGAGAAAGTTGCACTTGGAGGTGCGAATGAATTTCCTACAAGACCTGCAGCAAGTGGATGTGCAGGAAGTACAATATCTACATCCGTGAAAGTAGAAAATTCATCCTGGCCATAAGTTCCTGAGAATACTCCTGTATTGAACATACAATCTGATTCTGAAGAATAAGATCCAAGGAAAATTACTGAACCACCATTGTTAAGGAATTGCTGAATTACCGGAGCAAGAGCTGCCCAAGTAGAACTAACACCTGTCTCTTGTTCAGGTATCAAAAGAACATTTTGTCCAATCAATAAACCACTTAAGATTCCAGGGTTTGTAGTTGCTGTTGTTGTAAGTGTATAACCTGTAAACACAGAATTGATCGCATTGATCGTACTAGGATATTCTGCAAACTGATCTGTACCATATGTCATTGCCAGAACTTTTATTGCTCCGACATTTGAACCATCAACAGTATAGACCAATTCTCCACCTGCAATATTGCTTATGTCTAACGGGAATGCAACTGAATCGCCGCAAGCAGCACTGATGCTGAAACCTGTTTGAGCAACATCGATCTGAGGTGCCCCTTGAACAGTCAGAGTTTGTGTGATTGTATCTGATTCATTACAAGTAAATGCAATCAGAGTTACTGTGTACGTTCCTGCAGCAGCATATGTATGTAATGGATTCTGACTACGTGCAGTATCACCATCACCGAAATCCCAAAGCCATGAAGTTGGTCCTCCTAAAGAAGTATCCGTAAAAGCAACGTTCACACCTAGTGGCGGCGTAACATCGCCTATGACAAAACCTGCATTTGGTGCAATGCTTGGTGCAATAACTGAAGTCCAGTTCACTTCAAAACCTGAAGATACAATTGAAACGTCAGAACGCCATTCTATAAACATAGCTCCTGAAGTTGCAGTAACAGTGCTGGGCGAAGGCATAGTTGGACCATCTGCTTCAAGCAATAATATTCCGGTATTTGAAGTTCCATCGTATATTCTTAGAAAGTCAAAACCAGATTCCGTTGAAAATGAAACAACGTTCAATGTTATGCTTGTAGCACAACTTGGCTGTACTAAAAGTGAACAGTCTTCGTTTACAAGATAGTCTCCGGTTGGACCACCGGTATCATAAAGTGTACCGCTCGTGTCCGTAGTAGACGTGATTGAGCAAATGTTGTATACTCCTTGTGAGAAGGCGCTCGTTTGGCCTGCGATCACTAAAGCAAATACAACTAAAACATTAAGTAGTAGTTTTTTCATAGCAGTATGAGTAATTTGGATGATATTTCAAATGTAGAACTTATTTTTCATATTTCAAGGGCGGAAACCCGTATTAACACTCATATTCCGATGTTTGTCCGAAATAACTTTACAGCTATTGCCAGTAAGATGATTCCGAATACTTTTCGCAATATGCTGATCCCTGCTGTACCAAGGAAGCGTTCCAGTCTGTATAAATTTCTTAAAACCACATAAACAAGCACCAAATTGAGGAAAATGCCTGATATTATGGTGATTGAGTCGTAGGCTGCTCTTAAGGAAAGCAAAGTGGTCATGGTTCCAGTTCCTGCTATTAATGGAAATGCTATCGGTACAATACTGGCCGTTTCCGGAATTTCATCTTTGTACAGTCTGATCCCTAAAATCATTTCAATAGCCAAAAAGAAGATGACCAGTGAGCCGGCAATGGCAAATGACTTGACATCGACTCCCAGAAATTTAAGGATCGACTCTCCCAGAAAAAGGAAGAGAATCATGATCAGAAGTGAAACGAATGTAGCCTGTTCGGCTTTTATATAGCCCACTCTTGACTTGACCTGCAAGAGCACAGGTATTGACCCTACTATATCGATGACAGCAAAAAGAATGGTCGAAACCGTCAGTATGTCTCGTAAATTCAAATCCATTTAGGGCTGGAAAAAATAGTTTGTTTTTCGATTAACAATGATACAAAATAAAAAAGTCCTGACTCACATCAGGACTTTTTTATTTTAACCATTTAATGCTTCTGCACCGGCAACGATCTCGAGGATTTCCCCGGTAATCGCAGCTTGTCGTGCTTTGTTATATGACAATCTTAATTCTTTAAGCAAATCTCCGGCATTATCCGTGGCTTTGCTCATCGCTGTCATCCGGGCTCCATGCTCGGAAGCATTGGAATCCAGAACTGCTTTGTATAACTGAACTTTTACAGATTTTGGAATCAAGTCCAATACCAGTTCTTCTTTCGCAGGTTCGAAAATATAATCGTTTACAGCTTTGCTTACATTAACAGTTGTCGGAGGTACGATCGGAAGTACTTGTTCAACCATTACTATCTGAACAGCTGCATTCTTGAATTGATTGTAAACAACTTCTACTCTGTCATATTCTCCTGCAGCGAAACTCTTCATAACGCCTTCAGCAATTTTAGATACCGCTTCGAAATTAATATTGGCATAAATTTCATTGTGATTACCGCCATTCAGGTTTCCCATTTTTGCAAAAAAGTCTGACGATTTTTTTCCGATACTCATCACTTTTACATTTCCTGACTGCGCCTGACTTGCATAATTTTCACGGATCATTTTGCTTATCGTACGATTGATGTTCGCATTGAACGCCCCACACAATCCACGATTTGAACTGACCGCAATGATCAATACTTTATTCACAGGACGAACAACAGAATATTGTCCACCAACACTTGAATCAAGTGAGCCGGAAATGTTTTCCATGATCTCGCGAAGTTTCGAAGCATAAGGTCGCATCATTACAATTGCATCCTGTGCTCTGCGCAGCTTTGCAGCACTTACCATTTTCATTGCCTTCGTAATTTGCTGTGTAGAAATTACTGAAGTAATGCGGCTACGTACCTCTTTTAAATTTGCCATGCTTATTCCTTTTTCAATCCTTCTCCGCCAAGGCGGAGAAGAAAAGAATTATGATTTATATTTTGGTGTTAACTCAGAAGCTACTTTCTCAAGTACACTTGTAACTTTATCATCGATCGCTCCTCCGCGGATTGCGTCAAGAGTCGGACGATGTTGTGCATCAAGAAGTCCAAGGAATTCAGTTTCGAATTCTTTTACTCTGTTCACAGGAACATCACGCAACAAACCTTTTGTTCCGCAATAGATAATTGCAACTTGTTTCTCTACTGTAAGCGGAGAATATTGTCCTTGCTTAAGAATCTCAACGTTACGTGAACCTTTATCGATCGTAGCTTTTGTTGAAGCATCAAGATCAGAACCGAATTTAGAGAAAGCCTCTAACTCACGATACTGTGCCTGATCTAATTTCAACGTACCTGCGATCTTTTTCATCGACTTGATCTGTGCATTACCACCCACGCGCGAAACAGAGATACCTACGTTGATGGCAGGACGAACACCTGCGTTGAATAAGTTTGCTTCAAGGAAGATCTGGCCATCGGTGATGGAGATCACGTTCGTTGGAATGTATGCTGATACGTCACCTGCCTGCGTTTCGATGATCGGAAGTGCAGTCAATGATCCGCCACCTTTTACAAGATGTTTGATCGAATCAGGAAGATCGTTCATTGTTTTTGCAATTGCATCAGAGTTGATGACTTTCGCAGCTCTTTCAAGAAGACGAGAGTGAAGGTAGAATACATCACCAGGATATGCTTCACGGCCCGGTGGACGACGAAGAAGAAGTGATACTTCACGGTAGGCAACTGCTTGTTTGGAAAGATCATCATAAACGATCAATGCCGGACGACCTGTGTCACGGAAAAATTCTCCTATGGCAGCACCTGACATTGGAGCAAAGAATTGCATCGGCGCCGGAGTTGATGCGGGGGCAGCAACGATCACCGTGTATGGCATTGCACCAGCTTCAGTAAGTGTCTTCACGATCTGCGCAATTGTAGAACCTTTTTGTCCTACCGCTACATAAATACAAAATACGGGTTGGCCTTTTTCGTAAAATTCTTTCTGGTTGATGATCGTATCGATGGCCACAGCTGTCTTACCTGTCTGACGGTCACCAATGATCAATTCGCGTTGTCCACGACCGATCGGAATCATTGCATCAATCGCTTTGATACCTGTCTGAAGTGGTTCTGTAACCGGTTGACGGAAGATTACTCCCGGAGCTTTACGCTCGATTGGCATTTCGTAAGTGTCGCCTGTGATCGGTCCTTTACCGTCGATTGGATTTCCCAATGTATCGACAACACGACCTAACATACCTTCACCAACACGAATTGATCCGATCTTTCCGGTACGTTTTACAATATCACCTTCTTTGATGTCCGAAGAAACTCCAAGCAATACGGCACCGACGTTATCTTCTTCAAGATTCAGTACGATTCCTTGCAGGCCGTTTTCGAATTCGATCAATTCACCTGACTGAACACGAGTTAAACCATAGATACGGGCGATACCATCACCTACCTGTAATACAGTTCCTACTTCTTCGAGTTCTTTTTCTGTTTTGAACCCTGCCAATTGCTGTCGCAATATGGCTGATACTTCATCGGGTCTTACTTCTGCCATTTTTATTTAGATTTTATTTTTGTTCGTTATAATTGAAACTGCTCTATTAATTATTGTTGCAGGTTTTCAGGTTTCAGGTTGGGTGACCTGAAACTTGTAACTAATTCTTTCTTACATACGGATTAGAAGAGAATGCCTGTGTAAGTTTGCGAAGCTCTGAAGAGATAGAAGCATCGTATTGTTTATCATCCATACGAAGGATAAATCCGCCGATGAGTTTGTTGTCGATCTTCTCTATCAATTCCACTTCTGAATTTGTGCTGTTACGGATAAGATCGTAAACTTTTTTGCGGAGATTATCGTCAAGTCCGACTGCAGAAGTGATCTCTGCAGTCTGAATGTTCTTTAACTGCTTATATTTTGCAACGAATTCTTTTGCGATCTGAACAAGATATTTCTCACGACCTTTACGTGTTACGATCTCAAAGAAAGAGATAGTAAGCTTATTTACTTTGCCGTTGAAAATGCTGTTTAACACATTCATTTTTTTATCAGTGGCAATGATCGGATTCAAAAGCATCAATACTAAATCGTGATTCTGTTCGCACACAGTTATGAATAACTTCATATCATCGCTGACAGCATCCACTACTCCATTTTCTTTCGAAAGCTCGAGTACTGATTTAGCG